>CAZYQA010000013.1:0-17770 GCA_964649555.1 uncultured Muribaculaceae bacterium | reverse complement strand
GCTCATCAAACATTACATCTGTAATATTTGATGAGCAAGGTGATATACTTATATATTCACAAGCATCTAAGGGGCTTTATAAGCATAAAATAGATGGTACATTCATAGCAAGAGAAGAGTTGCCATATAATACAGAGAGGTTTACTAAACATAAAGGGTTAAATTACCATTATATTGGCACATCAGGATTGGAGAGTCCATTAGAATATAAATTATATGTGACAAACAAAAAAGGGGAAACTATCAGTGAGCAACTCCCATCTGTACAAGCACCTACATTCCCTAATTCGCAAACTCTTATCGCTAATAATGATAATTTATATCTATGCCCCACAGAGGGTAATGATATCTATGTGATGGAGAATGGAAATGCAAATGTAAAATATAGCTTTGATTTTGGTGAGTACACTATCCCTGAGGAATATTACCAAAGCCCAAATTTATTCTCTATCGGAGAGTTTTTGAAAGGTAAAAAAATTGTGTTCAAAAACGGATTCTCGGAGAATGATGATTGTGCAATTCTTGAGGGTATCGTGCAAACAGGTACATTTGAAGCGTTTGATTTCTTCTATGGAATTTATGATAAGAAAAATAAAACATGGAGATGGGAATGGACAGATTTTACCAAAAGTCCAATGCTATATAGATATATGGATAAAGATAATGCATATTTTATAGCAGATATAGAGGCTCTAAATGAGAATCCGGATATGAGTGCTAAATTTCCTCAAATAGGATCTGTAGATAATGGTAATGGGATGGCAATTATAAAAGCTAAAACAAAATCAATAAAATAGGTTTTCTGATAAATAATACAAAAAATAAGGGGTGTCTTAGAGGACACCCTATTTCTTTGTATGAAAATGGACTGGCCAATTACTTACAAGTTGAGCTACAATCCGCGCAAGCCTCCTCGGCGCACTGAGCATCTGTTTGATTCTTCTTCTTTTTCCAAAGTATTCTCTCTTCCACTTTTGCACATTGGATACCTTGCTTTACGAGATCTTTATTATGAGAAATTTCTCCATCAGGGAATTTACCATTTTTTCTAAAAATGATATTAAAAGAGAGGATAAATACACTTATCCCAACAATTATGATGCTTAGTAGAATTAATTTAATCATTTTGTAATAACCATTTTTCTTTATACCCAATCGGCTTGCAACTTATATTAAATATTGGCGGGATCTGAGCCACTTTAAAGGAAGCTCCTCTACCTAAAGATACAATTCTGTCAAGTACCTCTTTATCATGCCCCTCATCCAATAATTGGTCATAAGTTTTGCAACCTTCATTCATCGCATAGAGAATAGGATCCATCAATTTATAATCAGGAAGTGAATCTATGTCTTTTTGCCCCTCTCTAAGCTCTGCAGATGGTGCTTTGGTGATAGTTGATAAAGGAATAATCTCTCTATCTCTATTTATATATAAAGCAAGTTCATACACTTCCTCTTTGTATAAATCTGCAATCACCATAGCAGCTCCCGCTAAATCTCCATAAAGTGTGCCATAGCCTACGCATAATTCACTTTTATTTGAAGTGTTTAATACCAATGCATTAAACTTATTGGAATAGGCCATAAGAAGAGTGCCCCTCACTCGGGCTTGTATGTTCTCTTCAGCAACATTCCATTTATTATCGGGACCAAAAACAGGGGCAAGCTCTTTAATAAACTTGTTGTAGATTGCCCCTATCGGTATTACATTATATTGCATTTCTAAATTTTCAGCCAAATCTACGGCATCTTGTATTGAGTGTAGTGTGGAAAATTCACTAGGCATCATAAATCCGTGAACATTCTCTTTCCCAAGCGCCTCAACGGCAAGTGCAGCTACAACAGCAGAATCAATTCCACCCGATAAGCCTAAAATAGCTTTTTCAATCTTTGCTCCTGCAAAGAAATCTTTAATACCATTTACAAGGGTTTGATGTACATCTTCTATTGATAAATCCGGAGAAAACATAGTGCTAAAAATTAAAATACAAATGAAGTACTGATTGATTTATAGTTATAAACTTTGTCAATAACATCGCCAAACAAATCTGCTACAGATAGAACTCTTATCTTTGAAGCATCTTGCTCAGGAGTATTTCTCAAAGGAATAGTATCTGATACAACTAGCTCTAATAAATCAGAATTAGAGATATTATCGTAAGCTGCACCACTCAATACAGGGTGTGTGGTCATAGCTCTAACGCTTACTGCTCCTTTCTCTTTTAGCAT
Organism: uncultured Muribaculaceae bacterium; assembly: GCA_964649555.1. GTDB lineage: Bacteria > Bacteroidota > Bacteroidia > Bacteroidales > UBA932 > Egerieousia. The sequence continues at coordinate 15,541 of CAZYQA010000013.1, read as the reverse complement.
CTTAGCACATTTACAAAGAGTTCCGGCAGTATCAACCATATCGTCGATTATTATGATATTTTTGCCCTCAACATCACCTATAGCTGTCATAGATCCTACAACATTTGCTTTCTCTCTTGATTTGTGACAAATAATCATTGGGCATCCTAAAATTCTTGAGTAAGCATTAGCTCTTTTTGCACCACCCATATCCGGAGCAGCGATAGAGAGATTCTCTAATTTCAAACTTCTGATGTAATTTAGGAAAATGGAGCTTGCGTAGATATGATCTACAGGGAAATCGAAGAACCCTTGAATTTGATCTGCGTGTAAATCTGCAGTCATTACTCTATCACAACCGGCAGCGGCAAGCATATTTGCAACCATTTTTGCTCCGATTGAAACTCTAGGTTTATCTTTTCTGTCTTGTCTTGCCCAACCGAAATAAGGCATAACAGCTATAACTTGGTATGCAGATGCTCTTTTTGCTGCATCTATCATAAGAAGTAATTCGAATAAATTTTCTACAGGTGGAAATGTAGATTGAACAATAAATACAGTTGCTCCCCTTACACTCTCGTTAAAAGAGGGTTGGAATTCACCATCACTAAAAACGGTAACATCGGATTTTCCTAGCTCTAATTTTAGTGATTTTGCTATTTTCTCTGCAAGATAGCGTGAACCTCTGCAAGAGAAAATTTTTATTGTATGATTATGCTCCATGGCTTTTGATAAAATATATTTTTTATAATGTTTCCAAAATGGTTCCTATGTAATTCTGAATCTCCTCTCTTCCAAGATGCTTCTCTGCTGATGATACAAATACCGGAGGTAGTTCTTCCCAATATTTTAACAGCTCCTCTTTATTCACCTCTAATTGCTTATCCAAAGCTCTTTTTGTGAGCTTATCTGCTTTGGTAAATATAATAGCAAATGGAATACCTGCTTCCCCTAAACTGGTAAGAAATTCTAAGTCGATTTTCTGAATACTGTGCCTTGCATCTAATAATACAAATAACATCACTAATTCCTCAGAATTATTTATGTAATCGTTATTCATTTTAGCAAGTTTTAATCTTGCTTTTTGAGATATTTTGGCATATCCGTACCCCGGTAAATCTACAAGATACCAAGAATTGTTTATAAGGAAGTGGTTAATTAAGAGTGTTTTGCCAGGTGTGGAAGATGTTTTAGCCAACCCTTTGCAATTGCACAAAGAGTTTATTAGAGATGATTTCCCTACATTTGATCTACCTATAAATGCAAACTCAGGTAGTTTGGCATTTAGTCTATCAGTGAGTTTCTCACTACTTCCGGCAAAAGTTGCTTGCTTAATTTGCATATAAATTATGATATAATTGCGGGCAAAGGTACAATAATATTTTGTATCTTGTGCTCAAAAAAATATAATGGGGGATAAGATTAGTTTATATGAGTTGCAGGAGAGGATAAAAAAGGGTGTGGAGGGTGCTGTGCCCGGTTATATTTGGATAACTGCCGAAATAAGTGATGTGAATAATAATGTGAGTGGGCACTGTTATTTAGACCTTATAGATTATAAAGAGAATGAGAAGGGAATAAGTGCCAAAGCAAGGGGTATGATATGGGCAAATACTTATAGAATGTTGCGCCCCTATTTTGAAACTACGGCTGGTTCGCCACTTAAGGCTGGTATGAAAGTGTTGTTAAAAGTTCAGGTGCAATACTCCCTTATTTATGGTTTGGGGCTCACCATTTCCGATATAGATCCAACTTTTACGGTTGGAGGCATGGAGCTTATACGCCAGCAAACAATTCAGAAATTGCAAAGCGAAGGGTGCTTTGAGCTTAATTCAAAAACACAACTCACTCTTTTGCCAAGGAATCTTGCAATTATATCTTCTGAAACAGCTGCGGGATATAGGGATTTTATCAAGCATTTGCATAATAATGAATATGGATATAGCTTTAATACAGAGCTTTTTCAGGCTCAGATGCAGGGCGATGAAGCGCCTGAGTCAGTAATAAATGCTCTGGAGAGGATATATGCTGATATAGATTCTTATGATGCTGTGATATTAATTCGTGGAGGAGGGGCAGTTACAGATATGGTCTGTTTTGATGATTATAATCTTTGTACAAATATTGCTCATTTCCCAATTCCTGTAATTACTGGTATAGGGCACGATCATGATTATCATATCGCAGATATGGTTGCACATACTTATTTGAAAACTCCAACAGCTGTCGCGGCGTTTATTATAGATTTATTTATGCAGGAGGATATGCATCTGTCGTCTATTTTCCAAAGATTGACTTACGCATTAAATACTAAAACTGTGGCGGAGGTGAATTTATTGGATCAGATACAAAATAGAATTGCTATATCGTGCAATAAAATAATAAGAGATAAAGAGCATAAAGTGGATTTATTACAGATGAGGATAGCAAGTTTAGATCCTTCTGATGTGCTAAAGAGAGGTTTTGCTGTTATATATAAGGGTAGTGCAAGGGTGAAAAGTGTAGATGATATGGAGGCAGGTGCTGAATATCAAGTGCAGTTGAATGATGGGGTGGCGAAAATTTTTGTGAATAAAATATTAGAAATAAAAAAGGAGAGATTAGACTATGGCAAAGATTAAAAATGAAAAGATGAGCTATGAAGAGGCTGTTGAGAAATTGGAGGAGTTGGTAAAAAAAATAGAATCTCCCGATATGCCTCTCTCTAAAATGGGTGATGAGCTGAAAAAGGCTATGGAGCTCATAAAGTATTGTAAAGAGGAATTGAAAGGGTATCAAAAAGAATTTGAAGAAATAATAGGTAGTTAAATATAACCGTTATGATGATATATAACTCCGACAAATGGTTGAAACCATATAAAAAAGAGATAGATAACTGGCACTCTCAATTGATTGCAAAGCGAGATGAGATTTCGGGATATGGTACACCAATCTCTGCAGCAGTCAATAATTATCTATATTATGGAGTGCATAGAGAGAGTAATAGCTGGGTGTTTAGAGAATGGGCACCTAATGCAACTGCTATCTATGTAATTTGTGATAAATCGGATTGGAGGCCTCAGCATCAATTCAGGCTGGAGCGTGCAGATGGGGGGAATTGGGAGAAGTTTTTTGAGGAGAGTATGTTTGAGCATGGGGATTTATATAAATATTACATTGAATGGGAGGAGCATGGAGTAATAATGGGGGGAGAGAGAATACCAGCTTATGCTACAAGGTGTGTGCAGGATGATAATACAAAGATATTTTCAGCGCAAATATGGGATCCTGCTAAGCCTTATAAGTGGAAATACAATTTGAAGAAACCTGCTAGTACCCCATTTATATATGAGGTACATATTGGTATGAGTGGTGAGGAGGAGAAAGTGTCCACATTCAATGAGTTTAGAATTAATGTACTGCCGCGGATTGCCGTTTTGGGGTATAATGCTATTCAGATTATGGCATTGCAAGAGCACCCTTATTACGGATCATTCGGGTATCAGGTTTCAAGTTTTTTTGCTCTGAGTTCAAGATTCGGTACTCCTGAGGAGTTTAAGGAGCTTGTAGATGAAGCTCATAAATTGGGGATATCTATAATTATGGATATTGTACACTCTCATGCCGTAAAAAATGAAACGGAGGGATTGAGCAGATTTGATGGGAGCTACGATTTATATTTTCATCATGGAGAGAAAGGGGAGCATCCTGCTTGGAATACACGGTGCTTTGATTATGGCAAGGATACAACATTATATTTTCTTCTCTCTAATTGCAAATATTGGATGGAGGAGTATAATATTGACGGATTCAGGTTTGACGGAATCACCAGCATGATTTATTTTGATCATGGGTTGGAGAGAAGTTTTGCAGGGTATCAGGATTATTTTACGGATAATACGGATAAAGATGCTTTGATATATTTGGGTTTGGCCAATATCTTGATTAAAGAGTTGAATAAAGATGCTATCACAATAGCTGAAGATATGAGTGGGATGCCCGGTTTGGCAGCCCCGATTAAAGAGGGTGGATGGGGCTTCGATTATAGATTGGCAATGGGTACCCCTGATTATTGGATTAAGCTTATTAAAGAGGTACAGGATGAGAATTGGGATATGGGGCAGATTTGGTGGGAGCTGACAAATAAAAGGGCTGATGAGAAAACGATAAGCTATGCTGAATCGCATGATCAAGCAATGGTAGGGGATAAAACTATCATATTCCGATTGTTGGATTCACTGATGTATTCGGATATGAATCTTGATAGCAAATCTGTAATAATAGATAGAGGTATAGCACTCCATAAAATGATAAGGTTGGCAACATTGGCAATGGCGGGAGATGGGTATCTTACATTTATGGGGAATGAGTTTGGGCACCCGGAGTGGATTGATTTCCCAAGAGAGGGGAACGGATGGTCTTATAAATATGCGAGGAGGCAATGGTCTTTAGCTGATTCTCAATTTTTGCGATATAATAAGCTAAAGAGTTTCGATAAGGATATGATTACTTTATTTAAAAGTGAAAATATTTTGAAACAAAAGCCTATTTCTTTGTTTAATGATATTGTAAACGAGATTTTGGTAATGGAGCGGGGAGGTTTCTTATTCGTTTTTAATTTTAATCCTACTAATTCTTTTGAAGGGTATCCTATTAAATTAGGTGTGGGGGGAAAGTATAAAGTGGTGTTGGATACCGATAATGTAAAGTATAACGGATTTGGGAGAAATGATGACTCGAAAGAGCATTTTACTCAATATGTAGATGGCGAAAATATTCTTAAACTATATTTACCTCAAAGGGCATGTTTAGTGCTCAAACTATCATAAATTTTTAGTATATTTGAAACACTTATAAATATTAAAGCAATGGCATATCTAGAGTTCAATAAAGCCGAGCTGGTTAATCTTGAATATTCACTTCAGAGAGAGATTCTGTTGACAAACAGAGCGGGCGGTTATGTTAATACAACGATAGTTGGTTGTAATACCAGAAAGTATCACGGGTTGCTTGTTGTTCCAATAGAAAATTTTGGAAATCAGAAGCATATACTTTTGTCGGGTTTGCATGAATCTTTAATTCAGCACGAAAAGGTGTTTAATCTTGGAATTGCATCCTATGGGGAGGTTTATGAGCCTAGGGGGCATAAATATATTATTGATTTTGAGATGGATTATGCGTCAACTATTACTTATAGAGTAGGGGGGATGCTATTTTCTAAGACAATAATGTTTTTGCGTGATAGCGAAGAGGTGTTAATTAAATACACATTATTGGATGCTCATTCTCCAACAACATTAAGATTAAAACCATTTGTCGCATATAGAAATATTCACTCTCTTACCAAAGAGAATAATGATGCAAATACGAAATACACTATCGCTGATAATGGTGTAGCCTTTAATTTATATAATGGTTTTCCCACACTGCATTTGCAACTGAATAAAAAAAGTGAGTGGGTTGCTTCTCCCGATTGGTATAAAAATGTATTTTACAGGGAGGAGTATCGTAGAGGATTTGATTGCAGAGAGGATCTTTTTGTTCCAGGATATTTTGAAGTTCCAATAAAGAAAGGGGAAAGTATAATTTTCTCGGCATCTACAAAAGAGGTTAAGTCTGCCTCTTTGAAATCTAAATTTGAGAAAGAGGTCTTAAAAAGGGATAATATGAGGGGAGATTATGATGCCTCTTTATCTTTAGCTGCTAACCAGTTTGTTATTAAACAAAATAATGAATATAGTATTTGTACGGGCTACTCTTGGGATTATGATACATTAAGAGATTCGATGATTGCTTTGCCGGGGCTAACCATATATAATGGCTGGGGTGCAGAGGAATTTGAGAAGGTGCTTGATAGCATATTAAAAAGATATAAAAATACTTTGGAGAGATCTTGTAATTGCCCTGATGCTCCATTGTGGCTGTTCAGAACTTTGCAAGAGTATATATCTTGGGGAGCATCAAAAGAGCATATCTTTAAAAAATATGGAAAAGAATTAAAGCATATCTTAAAATCATATTTCAATGGAGAGAGAGATGAGGTGACTTTGCATGAAAACGGGCTTCTATGGGCAGAAAAACAAGATGTAGCTCTGAGCTGGATGAATACCTATATTGATGGTAAGCCTGTGACAGAGAGAAATGGTTATCAGATAGAGCTAAATGCTCTTTGGTATAATGCTTTGGTTTTCTATTCCAAACTGGAGCATCTTTTCGGCTCTGAGAAAGAAGCGCATAAGTTTGAGGATATTGCTAATTTGATTAAAGATCATTTTGATGATATTTTTTGGATTGAAGATTTACAATATTATGCAGATTTTGTAAATAATGATGAACAAAATATTGATGTAAGGCCTAATCAGTTGATTGCTTGTGCTCTGGAGTACTCTCCTGCTGATGATATGGAGAAAATGGCAGTGCTTAATATGGTGAAAAAGGAGCTTCTTACTCCTAGAGGTATAAGAACTCTCTCTCCAAAAAATAATAAATATAGAGCTGTTTATGAGGGGGATCAGATTGATAGAGATTTAGCTCATTTTAACGGATGTGTTATGCCTTGGTTACTTGGAATGTATATTGAGCTAAATAGTGAATTGAATGGTGTGAGTGTGAAAAAGAGCGGTTTAGATCTACTCAATGGCTTTGAGGAGGATATAAATATACATGGAGTGGGATCTGTTGCAGAAATGTATGATGGGAACCCATCGCATAAGCCGCACGGGTGTATATCTTCTGCTTTAAGTATAGCAGAGATATTAAGAGGTAAAAAAATACTTGAAAAGCTATAATGAACAAATATAAAATTTAGACTTATGAAGGTTCTTATGTTCGGTTGGGAGTTTCCGCCCCATATTGCAGGTGGATTGGGCACCGCTTGTTACGGCTTAACCAAAGGATTGGCCAAGAATGATATAGAGGTGCTTTTTGTAATGCCTTCTGCTTCGGGAGATGAAGATCAATCAGCCGTCAAAATACTAAATGCCAGTGATGTTGAGATTACCGATGTTTGGGAGAGAAATAATAAAGTGCATGAGTTTTTCTCAAAAGTGAATTTTATTAAAGTATCTTCCGGATTAGTTCCTTATGTTGATCCTGCTGAATATACGTATAAGGTGAAAGATGAGGTGAATAAGTGGTCTGACTATGAGGAATTCAAAATAAATTATGGTGGAAAATATAAGTTCTCAGGTAAATATGGTGCTAATCTGATGGATGAGGTGTCGAGATACGCTATGGTGGGGGGCGCTATTGCTTTGGAGAATAATTTTGATGTGATTCATTCTCACGATTGGCTCACCTATCCGGCAGGTATTGCTGCAAAAAGGATGACGGGTAAGCCATTAGTGATTCATGTTCATGCTACAGAATATGATAGAACAGGTGAAAATGTGAATACAGTTGTTTTTGATATTGAAAAGATGGGGATGACAGAGGCTGATATGATTATTACTGTAAGTAACCTTACTAGAAATATTGTTATTAATAAATATGGTATCGATCCGTCAAAGGTGGTGACTGTTCATAATGCTGTTGACTTTAATGAGTTTAAGCAGATTGAAGCTAACAGAGGTACTAATGAAAAGATAGTTACCTTTTTAGGAAGGATCACTTTCCAAAAAGGGCCGGAGTATTTTATTGAGGCTGCAAATAAGGTGCTTAAGCGCACTTCTAATGTGAGGTTTGTTATGGCAGGCAGTGGAGATTTGCTTAATAGATCTATCAGGAGGGTTGCTATGCTAGGTATTGCCGATAAATTTAATTTTACCGGTTTCCTCAAAGGAGATGATGTAAAGAGGATGTTTGCTCACTCCGATGTGTATGTTATGCCCTCTGTGTCGGAGCCTTTTGGTATCTCACCACTGGAGGCTATGAAATCCAATGTTCCAACAATCATATCTAAACAATCCGGTGTTGCGGAGGTATTGAAATATGCAATAAAGGTTGATTTCTGGGATGTAGATGCACTAGCGGATGCTATATATGGTTTATTGACTTACCCTGCAATCTCTCAAATGAGTATTGAGTATGGTAATGAGGAGGTGAACTCTCTTAAATGGGAGAATGCTGCTCGAAAGATGGTACAAGTGTATCAAAAAGCTATTGAAAAACAAAAAAAATATTAAGATATGGAAAAGTCCCTTTGTTTTTATTTTCAGGTTCATCAACCCGATAGATTAAGACTCTATAGATTCTTTGATATAGGTAATGATTCTCATTATTTTGATGAATTTACCAATAGAACAATTCTGCAGAGAGTTGCGCATAGATGTTATTTACCTATGAATGCTTTATTGCTTGATTTAATAAATAAGCATAAAGGTGATTTCAAGGTGAGTTTTTCAATATCCGGTGCGGTTTTGGAGCAATTTGAAAAATATGCTCCTGAGGTAATAGAGAGTTTTAAGAAATTGGCCGACACTAAGTGTGTTGAGTTTCTTGCTGAAACATATTCTCACTCTTTAGCATCGCTTATTTCTGAAAAGGAGTTCATTTATCAGGTTAAAGAGCATGCAAAAGCAATTAAAAAACATTTTGGAGTAAAGCCTGTAACTTTTAGAAATACTGAGCTTATATATTCGGATTCTATAGGTAATACCGTTGCATCTCTTGGCTATAATACTATGCTTACTGAGGGTGCAAAACATATTTTAGGATGGAAAAGTTCCAATTTTGTTTATACTAATGCAATCAATCCGAAATTGAAATTGTTATTAAAGAACTTTACTTTAAGTGATGATATTGCATTCAGATTTTCTGATAGAAATTCACAGGAGTGGCCAATTACGAGCGAGAAGTATGCTTCGTGGCTGAAGAAAAGTTGCAAAGGAGAGGATGTTATTAATCTTTTTATGGATTATGAAACATTCGGAGAGCACCAAAGAGAATCTACAGGTATATTTGAGTTTATGAAAGCACTACCGGAGGTGGTATTAAAGAATACAGATTTTGTGTTTAGAACACCGAGTGAAGTTGCTGCAATTCATCAGCCGGTATCCCCTTTACATGTGCCTTACCCTATTTCTTGGGCAGATGAGGAGAGAGATATTAGTGCATGGCTTGGAAATGAGCTTCAGAATGAGGCTTTTAATAAACTGTACTCAGTAGAGGATGCTGTGTTAAAGACAAAAGATAGTGTATTAATCTCCGATTTTAGAAAACTTCAGGAGAGTGATCATTTTTATTATATGTGTACCAAGTTCTTTTCGGACGGTGCTATTCATAAATATTTTAATCCGTACGATACCCCTTATGAGGCTTTTATCAATTATATGAATGTGTTGAGTGATTTCCTATTGAGAGTGAAATCGTATAATAAAGCTAAATAATTTTAATTATATAAAATGGAAAATTTTACATTAAACAATCAACAACCTCAATGGAGAACGGTTTTTATTACTAAAAATATTCCTGAGAGGCTTAAAGCATTAGATGTATTATCTAAAAACTTATGGTGGTGTTGGAACCAAGATGCTATCGAACTTTTCAAAAGAACGGATCTTGGAAAATGGGTTTTATCAGGTGGTAATCCCATTGCGATGTTGGAGCTTATAAGTTTAAAAAGATATAATGAACTTGCTGCTGATAATTCCTATTTAGAGCATATGGATGCTGTTTATAAGGAATTTACAGAATATATGGAGGCTAAGAAGAATCCTGTTGCCCCTTCAATATCATATTTTTGTATGGAGTATGGCTTGGATACCTCTTTGAAGATTTATTCGGGAGGATTAGGTATTCTGGCAGGTGACTATTTGAAGGAAGCTAGTGATATGAATGTGAATATGACCGCTGTGGGATTCCTATATAAATATGGATATTTTACACAACAGTTATCAGCGCAGGGGGATCAGGTAGCAAATTATGATGAGCAAGATTTTAGCAAAACTCCTGCCGTGCCTGTAATGGATGCTAATGGAAACTGGGTAACGGTTACGCTGAATTTCCCGGGTAGAGATCTTTATGCAAGGGTTTGGAAAGTTGAAGTTGGTAGGGTTGATTTATATTTGCTTGATACTGATATGATAGAAAACCTTCCGGAAGATAGGCCTATTTCTCACCAATTATATGGAGGTGATTGGGAGAATAGATTCAAACAAGAGCTTGTATTGGGTATAGGAGGTATAAGAGCTTTGAGAGCTGTTAGTATTACTACCGATTTATACCACTGCAATGAAGGGCATGCAGCATTTATCGGTATAGAGAGATTAAGCGAATATATTAATAATAATAATTTATCTTTTGCTGAAGCGTTGGAGGTGGTGAGAGCATCATCATTATTCACAACGCATACACCTGTTCCTGCAGGTCACGATGCTTTTGCCGAGGATATGGTGGGTAAATATTTATCACATTTCCCTGCTAAGCTCAAGATTGAGTGGGCGCAATTAATGGGATTAGGTAGAGCAGAGCCTAATAATAATCAAGAGAAATTCTCTATGAGTGTATTGGCTTCTAAGTTATCAGAGGAGATTAATGGTGTGAGTTGGTTGCATGGTAAGGTGAGTCAAGATATACTTGCTCATTTATGGCCGGGGTATTTACCACAAGAGCTAGATAATGTAGGTTTTGTTACAAATGGGGTGCATTACCCAACATGGACAGCCCCTGAGTGGAAAGCGGTACACGCTAAAGTATTTGGAAAAGATTTTGCCTCACATCACTATGATAAAAAATGTTTTGAGGGAATTAGAAATGTTCAGCCAAGTGAGATATGGGATATTAGGAGAAAATTAAAATCTAAATTGATTTATAAGGTTAAGGAGGTATTGTCAAACCCTGCCGCTACAAATCATTATGCTCCGCATCATATTGTGAAAATTAAAAAGACATTGCGTGATGATGTTTTAACAATTGGCTTTGCAAGAAGATTTGCAACATATAAAAGAGCACACCTTTTGTTTAGAGATTTGGAGCGTTTAGATAAGATTGTAAATAATCCTGATCAGCCTGTACAATTCTTATTTGCCGGTAAAGCTCACCCTGCTGACAGAGCCGGGCAAGATCTTATCAAGCATATTGTTGAGATCTCTAAGATGCCACAGTTTATAGGTAAAATAGTGTTTATTCCAAACTATGATATAACTATTGCAAAATATCTTGTACAAGGAGTTGATATTTGGATGAATACACCTACACGCCCTTTGGAAGCTTCAGGAACAAGTGGCGAAAAAGCGGTTATGAACGGTGTAATGCACTTCTCTGTGCTTGACGGATGGTGGGTAGAAGGGTATAAAGAGGGTGCCGGATGGGCACTCCCAATGGAGAGAACTTATGATAATCAGGATTTCCAAGATGAGTTGGATGCTGCTACTATTTATAATATTATTGAAACGGAGATTTCTCCTAAATATTATGATAAAGATTCAAGTGGTATCTCTGAGAGCTGGATAGAGACAATAAAAAATTGTGTAGCAGAAGTTGCTGCTAATTTTACGACCAACAGAATGATGGAAGATTATATAAGTAAATATTATAATCCACAGAGTGAAAGAGTTAAGATGATTAAATCTGATGATTTCAAAGTGGCACGTGAGCTAGCTCAATGGAAAGATAATATGCGTAGAGGGTGGAGTGGATTGGAGATAATTTCTTCATCACAAATCAATAATGCTACCGGAGCTTTGCAAATGGGTAAAGATTATATTGCACAAATTGTTATTAAAGTTGGTGAAATAAATCCACAAGATTTGGGAGTTGAGGTTATCTTTGCAGAAAAAGACAGAAGAGGTGGGGTATTTGTAAGAAATGTTCTTGATTATAAACTATTGGATTTTAAAGACGGTATAGCTACTTATCAATGTGATTTTATACCTGAGAAATCCGGTGCGTTTATGACTGCAGGAAGATTATATGCTAAAAATCCTCTTCTTGTCCATAGGCAAGATTTTGAATTAGTAAAATGGTTATAATATGATTGTTGCAGCTACGGGTTTTTTTGATGGAGTGCATAAAGGGCATAGGAAAGTATTAAATTTTTTGTGTGAGAGAGCTAAGAAAGAGGGAAAAAAGAGTGCAGTTGTCACATTTTGGCCCCATCCGCGTAGCGTATTGCAGCAAGAAGCATATAATTTGCACCTTCTCAATTCGCAAGAAGAGAAGGAGAATCTTATAAAGGGTGTAGGGGTAGATGAGTTTATCTCTATACCTTTTAGTAAAGATTTTAGTAAATTATCTACTAAAGAATTTATGAGAGATATTCTAATTAATAAATATGGAATATCTTCTCTTATTATTGGTTACGATCATAGATTCGGACATGACAAACTATCTCAGCAAGAATTAATAGGGATAGCAAAAGATCTGGGTTTAGATATAGTAAGGGTAGATGAGTTTGTATGTGGGGATGATGTTATAAGCTCAACCAAGATTAGAAATTTGCTTTATTCATCAGATGTGGAAAAGGCGAATGATTATTTGGGGTATAGATATGGGCTTAAAGGGGTGGTTGTACAAGGGCAGATGATAGGTAGAACTATGGGCTTCCCTACGGCAAATATGAAACTCTATGATCCTTTTAAGATTCTTCCTGCTGATGGAGTATATTCTGTGTATTGTGAAGTACTTGGAAATGTATATGTAGGTATATGTAATATAGGTACGCGCCCAACAATAGGGGATAATAATGAGAGAACAATTGAGACACATATTTTAAATTTTAACGAAGATATTTACGGATTGGATCTGAAAATAGAATTTGTTTCGAAGATCAGAGATGAGAAAAAGTTTGCTTCCAGAGATTTATTGAAAGAGCAATTGGAAAAAGATAAAAAATATGCCTTAGATTTGTTGAAAAATTTAACATTTGAAAAACTTAGATGATTATGATAAAAGCTGGATTTGATTTCGATTTCGGTTTGATTGTTGCCGTTATTACTATTGCTTTTGCTGGTATAAATGCAATAATCAGTAAAAATAACAAGAAGAAAAAGGATGATAGTACTAGAGATGCTCATGATGAGAATGTTATAGAACAGAACTCTGCTAAATCTGATTTAGATGAGCTAAAGGAAATGTTTGGTTTTTCATCAGTTATCGATTCGTTGATAAATGAGCCTAATGTTGAGGAACCTGAAGAACATATTAAAGAAGAGGTAAATAGAAAGATAGATATTAAAGAGGATAATAATGAAATTGATTTTCAGGATGAGATCAAACAGCACTTTAAGAATGTATCTTATGAATCTGTAGAGGTTCCTGTTCAGGAGGAATTTATTATTGATAGAATTGAAGATGAAGGCACTCTTCAGATAGAAGAGAAATTTGCAGAGACTGATGTTAAAGAGATTGAAAAGAATTTGACACTTAAGCAAATGCTGAAAGAAAATCCTAAAATGCTTATTTTTTGTTCTGAAATATTAAAACCTAAGTATCAGGATTTTTAATTTTAAATAATAGTTGTTATCTTTGCAACAAAGGGTCCCGAGAACCGGGATTCTTTTTAATTTTTATATATTATGCAAAAAATTCATTATGTAACCGCAGAAGGTTTAGAGAAGCTAAAAGCAGATCTTTATCATTTAACTTCTGTAGAGAGGCCAGCTATCTCAAAAGCGATAGCAGAAGCGAGAGATAAAGGTGATTTATCGGAGAACGCAGAGTATGACGCTGCAAGGGAGGCTCAAGGTTTATTAGAACTGAAGATATCCCAAATGCAGGAGTTAGTAGCGAATGCACGTATTATAGATGAGTCTAAGATTACTACAGACCATGTGCAAATGCTGAACAAGGTAAAAATTAAAAACCTTGCTAATAATGCTATAATGGAATATACATTAGTTGGTGAAAGTGAAGCAAACCTTAAAGAGGGTAAGCTTGCTGCAGCAACTCCTATTGGAAAAGCTCTTATCGGCAAAAAGAAAGGGGATGTTGTAGAGGTTACCGTACCTAATGGTAAACTTAATTTTGAGATAATTAATATTTCAATTTAGCTTATATGGCATCTGTTTTTACAAAAATTGTAAACGGAGAGATTCCTTCATATAAAATTGCGGAGGATGATAATTATTATGCCTTTTTAGATATCAATCCGGTAGCTAAAGGGCATACGCTCGTTATTCCTAAACTTGAAGAGGATTATATTTTCAATTTGCCTGATGAAGTTTATGATGGCTTATGGGCATTTGCAAAGCGTGTTGCCTCTGCGATTGATGCCTCTATTGAGTGCAAGAGGGTAGGGATTGCCGTAATGGGTATGGAAGTACCTCACTCTCATATTCATTTAATACCTTTGAATACGGAAGGAGATATGAACTTTTCGAAAACAAAACTATCTCTTTCAAAAGAGGAGTTTAAGGAGATTGCACAAAGTATTTCTCTAAAATTTAAATAGTAAATTACCGTTAACTTAATTACTCTACTTATGAAGCAAATTATTCTAGCGACACTTGTTTGTTTTGGTGTTATTTCTTGTTCAAATAATAAGAGTGCCATTATTGATGTAGAATTAAATGGTGCTCCGCAAAAAGAGATTGTCGTATCAAAATTAAATGTTAATCAAATTAAGGTACTTGATACCGTTAAAACTAATAATAGTGGAAAAGCTAAGATAACTGTTTCTCAAGAGGATGCTTCTCCTAATTTCTATTATCTATCGTATGGCAGAAAAAAAATCGCCTCTTTATTGATTAAACCGGGTGATAAAATAAAAGTATCTGTTGATACATTAGGTAATAATCTTAATATTCAAGGACCAGAAGAAACTTTATTACTAATTGAAAATGAGAATCAGTTGTTAAGATCAATTGCTCAATTCGATTCATTATCTCTTGCTTTATCTAATGCTGTGGAAAATAAAGATGATAAGCAAGCTGAAGAGATAAGATTTAAACTTGGCAGAGTATATGTTGCCCAAAAACAAAGTGCGATTAAATCATTGATGAAAAATCCATATTCTTTCACAAATATCAATCTGTTATATCAGCAATTTACAGAGGCTCTTCCAGTTTTTGCCGGGGAGCATGATGGTTTATATACAAAAAGAGTATTCGATTCTTTATCTACTCTTTACCCAAACTCTGTTTATGTAAAAGCTTTGCAGAATGAGGTATCATTTTATGAAAATAATCTAAAATTAAGAGAAAGAATAGGAGAGGTTGAGGAGTCTAGCTTCCCTGAGATCTCTTTGCCAAATGTAAATGCCGAGAAGATTTCTTTAACATCTTTGAAGGGTAAACCTTTTATATTGTATTTCTGGAGTAATCAAGATGTAAATCAACGCTTATATAACAAGGAATTAAAAGATATTTATAATAAGTATAGAAAGCAAGGGTTGAATATATATCAAGTATGTATTGATAATGATAAAACAGCATGGGCTACCGCAATTAAAGATCAGGATTTAGAGTGGATAAATGTTTGTGACGGATTAGGAACAGCTTCTCCAGTTGTAAGTTTATATAATATCACAGAGGTACCTACTATGTTTGTTTTTGATAGTGAAGGGGATTTAGTTGGCAGAAATATTTTTGATAAAGCAAAATTGGATAATCAGATCTCTAAGATTGTGAAGTAGGTAATCTAAGATTATAAATTATTTATATAAGAAAATAGGACAAAGGTGGTAATTAATATGTGGAAAGGTCGT
>CAZYQA010000012.1:0-17781 GCA_964649555.1 uncultured Muribaculaceae bacterium | reverse complement strand
ATGGGTATGGTCTATGCGCCATAATGTGAGGGTAGATGCTTCAAATTTGGTGAGAGCCAGAGATTATTATGAGAATGCAGATCCTGTACAAGGTAACATATCGGCAGAGGCAGATCTAAAAAGATTTTGGTTTGGCCCTTGGCCTAATGAACCTAAACATGATATATATACCAGTATCAAGCCTGCTATATATAATACCGATGCTATTGCGTATGAAAGTATAATGCTGGGGACATTCTCCGTATGGTCGGGCCCCGAAAATGATGTATGTGCATCAGATAATGTGATTAAACGAAATCAATTATTACTTGGATATAGCCGCGACGGATGGAATTGGCATAGGGAAAATTTCATCCCGTTCTGTGCAACTAATTCTGATAAATCGGCATGGAATAATGGTAATATCCAGTCTGCAGTAGGATCTCCTATCATTGTAAATGATAAACTTTATTTTTATATGAGCGGAAGAAGGCTAAATGAAAATGGGGCTGAGATAACTACTACAGGGCTTGCCACACTTCGTAGAGATGGCTTTGCTTCAATGTCGGGAAGCGGTGAGCTGGTAACAGAAAAGATTAAGTTTACAGGTAATAAATTATATGTAAATGTAAATATAAGAGGATCTCTGAGGGTAGAATTGCTGGATGAAAAGGGCAATTTAATAAATGGGTATTCAAAAGATGAGTGCTTAGAGATTAAATCAAATTCTACAAAGCAACTTATCGAATGGAAGAACAAAAAGGATCTTTCATCTATTAGCAGTAAAATTATCAAGCTGAAATTTTATGTTGATAATGGAGATATATACTCTTTTTGGGTATCTCAGTTTGATAAAGGGCAAAGCTATGGCTACACTGCAGGTGGTGGCCCTGGTTTGAGCCAATATGGTATAGATATAAATTAAAAACTGGCGAATGCCATAAATATTTTAAACGTATGAGAAAACTATTCAATTTTATAATAAATAGTATAGCTATTATGTTTGTAATTGTATCATGTAGTCAAGATTTAACGATATATGATACTGCGGCACAAGCACAATTTGATGCAAGTGCTACAACAGTTACCAGAGATGAAATTGTCAATTTTACAGATAAATCTATCCCTACAAAAGGGACTCAGATTGTTTCTTGGGAATGGAATTTTGATTTTGAGAACACAGATAATAAAACAGAGTTTTCAAAAGAGCAAAACCCATCTTATGCTTTCAAAAAAGTGGGAGCATTTAAGGTGAGACTAGTTGTAACAGACTCTCAGAATCGTACATCAAGTATTATTAAAGATATAACAGTAAATATTCCGGATAATGAGCTGGCTCATGCAGGGTTCTCAATACCATCTGAAAAAGTTAAGATAGGCGAGGAGATAATATTTACAGATAACTCTGTACCTGCCAAAGGGGCTAATATCACTAAATGGGTTTGGAATTTTGGAGAAAATGAGCAATCAATCTCCAATGAGCAACACCCAAAATGGACATATACAACTAGCGGCAGTTTCACAATATCTCTTAATATTGAAGATAGTAAAGGGAACAAATCTGCAATATCTAAAGATATTATAGTGATGGATCCATCTAGCTTAGTAAATGTGCAATGGAGAAGTAGTATTTTAGGGAATATGGAGAATACCGTATCACCTGCTATATCTTTGGATGGATCAACAGTATATATGTGGGCTAATCAATCAGCTACCAATGCTTATGATGTTGCACTAAATGCGTATAATATTTCAGACGGATCATTAAAATGGTCATATAATGTAAATAATGAGTATGCTAATCTTAATGCTGGGGCCGGAGTGCGCTTGGTTTATACTTCCCCTTCGATAGGTAAAAATGGTGATATATATATATGCGCACGTGATTTGAAAAACTCAGGTGCAGCAAGAAAATCATTCTTATTGGCTATAACAAGCGAAGGAAAAAAACGTTGGCACTATGCTTTTGGATTGGATGCAAACTTCAATTATATGACACCTGCTGTTGATAATTCAGGAAGAATATATGTAGGCCATTTAACCACTGCTCCTTACGAGATAGCAATCTTAAACCCAGAAACAGGAGCAAAAGAGAAAAAGATAGATTTGGAACTTGGTGTTAGATCCGGAATATCTGTTGATAAGAATGGTAATGTATTTTTCTGCTCAACAGGATCGAATGGGGTATTTAGCTACCAATCAAGTGGGAATAAGAATTGGCAATATAATACCAACTTCAGCGCAACAGGAGGTAGTATTTCAATTGATTCGGATGGCACATTATATACAGTTGCTGCTGGTGCAGGAAAAGGATTAATTGCTGCTATCAACTCTAATGGTTCTAAGAAATGGGAATATGAAACACCCGGCTCTATTCAATATGGTGGAGTAGTTATAGGAGCAGATGGCACAACATATTCAAGTGGGGGTATGGCGGTAATTGGTGTAGAGTCTGCAGGAGTTTATGCTTTTGATCGTAACGGTACTCTTAAATGGCACTTCCCAACAACAGAAAATGTGAATAACTGTGTGCCATTAATTGATAATAGAGGATATGTCCATTTCATTACAGATTCAGGTACCTATTATGTTGTGACAGATGAAGGTGAACTATATGGCGTAAAATCTATTGGAGTGAAGTCATACTCTTCTCCGGTAATGAATAGTGATGGTAAAGTGCTTATCTCGGTTGAGGAAGAGAATGCAAAATCTTATATGATATGTTTAGATACCGGCTCAAAAGGCTTTGCAAATTCTCCATGGGCAATGAAAGGGCAAAACCCTCAAAGAACACATTTCCAAAAATAATAATCGGCACTTGAGATTATGAGAAAGATTATAAGTATTATAATATTGTATTTTATTTTTAGTGTAGCTTATTCTAAAGATAAAGGACGTTATCTGTTTGTGGATGATTATATTATTGAATCTTCAACGCTAGGGAAACAGTATCATACTCCTAATTATTATAAAAATAATCCTATATTATATGCCCAAAACGAATGGGAGCTAAGCGATAAGGGGGAACCTTACGCTGCTCCCTTTAGTGGAGGGGTATGGTATGACGAATCGGATAATAAGTTTAAGATGTGGTATTCAGCAGGGGGCAAATTGAAAAATGGGCTTCTTACCTGCTATGCAGAATCAATTGATGGAATAAATTGGACTAAGCCCATGCTTGATGTTGTGGAGTGTACAAATATAGTTGATACACTAGAGCATGATTGTGTATCTGTTATCATTGATAAATTTGAAAAAGATTCTGCTAAGCGATATAAAATGATTTCTGCCATTTTTAACTCACCCTCTTCTGTAAGATTGGTACTGAAATATTCGCATGATGGGATTCATTGGAGCGAGGTTAAAGCATCTTCGGGAGAGATACATGATAGAACAGGTTTCTATTATGATCCCTTTAGAAAGGAGTATGTATTGTCCCTCAAAACTATCAATGGAATATATAGACGTGCCAGAAATTATATAGCAGGGGAAGATTTGGAATTAATAGTCAGCTTAACACATCGTACATTTGATCAGAATACAGATAAATATATCCGTTTTTGGTTTAATGCAGATGATGATGATCCGCGTCACGAGCTATTTCCTAATCTGAGAGCTCAAATCTATAATCATGAGGCTACCCCTTATGAATCACTATTATTAGGATACTTCACTATTTGGCAAGGGCCTGAAAATGGAGATTGCAGAAGGCTTGGAATACAGAAGAAAAACGAAGTGCTGATTGGTTGGAGTAGAGATGGTTTTGCATGGAACAGAGAGAATAAAACACCATTTATGCCTGTAGGTGAAAAAGGGAGCTGGAATGAAGGTAATATTCAATCTACAGCGGGTAACCCTATCATTGTAGGGGATTCACTATATTTTTATGTAAGTGGCAGGTATTCAAACCCGGAATGGCGTTCTAATTTTTCAACAGGGCTTGCCACACTTCGTAGAGATGGTTTTGTCTCTTATAAAGCGGGCTCGGAGAAGGGGTTTGTACTTACAAAGAAAATAAACATAACCTCTCCATACCTTTTTATTAATGCAAATATGTGTTCAGCGCTAGATATAGAGATAATAAGTGACGGACAAACTATAAAAAGTAAAACATTAAGATCATTTGATTCAACTAGAGAGTTTTGTATGGATTTGTCAAAATATAAAGGGAGAGATATTCAGATAAAATTCTCCTATAAAAATGGTGATTTATATTCATTCTGGTTCTCGGGCCATAAAACAGGTGAAAGTGGTGGATTTACAGCAGGGGGAGGCCCCGGCTTGTCCCCTTCGGGCATAGATATTCCGGTTAATTAATTAAATAAAAAGAGATAAAGTAAAATGACTCAACAAAAAAAACTAAGTAAAATATATCCATGGATAGTAGTAGCATTACTCTGGTTTGTGGCAGTATTAAATTATATGGATAGGCAAATGCTATCCACGATGAGAGATTCAATGCAAGTTGATATACAAGAATTAGCCTCTGCTCAGAACTTTGGCCGATTGATGGCTATTTTCCTATGGATCTACGGATTAATGTCCCCTGTTGCAGGTATCTTTGCAGATAGGTTCAGTAGAAAATGGCTAATCGTAGGCTCCCTTTTTGTATGGTCTGCAGTAACTTATTTTATGGGAGTTGCAGATACCTATAATCAAGTATATTGGTTAAGAGCATTGATGGGAGTGAGTGAAGCCTTATACATACCTGCAGGGCTGTCATTAATTGCAGATTATCATACCGGAAAGGCTAGGAGTTTAGCTATAGGTATTCACATGACAGGCTTATATTTCGGGCAAGCTGTAGGGGGATTCGGTGCAACCATAGCATCTGCTTTTAGCTGGCATACTACCTTTCACTGGTTTGGTATTGTGGGGGTTGTATATTCTTTTGTGCTAATGTTCTTCCTAAGAGAGCATCGTTCAAGTACAAAAAATGATGAGCAAAAAACTGCAAATATTCCAATTCTCAAAGGGTTGGGAATGTTATTCTCCAATATAGTATTTTGGGTTATACTATTCTATTTCGCAGCTCCCAGCTTACCGGGATGGGCAACCAAAAATTGGCTACCAACTCTATTTTCTGAGAGTTTGAATATGGAAATGTCTCTAGCAGGCCCCATCTCTACAATTACAATAGCCGTTTCATCATTTATAGGAGTTATTTTTGGAGGAATTTTATCCGATAGATGGGTATTAAAAAATATAAAAGGTAGAGTATATACCGGAGCTATAGGGCTTGGTTTAACGATCCCAGCTCTTTTATTGCTAGGCTTAGGCACATCAATGATTGCTGTTGTGGGTGCAGGGGTATGCTTTGGTATTGGTTATGGAATATTTGATGCCAACAATATGCCTATATTATGTCAGTTTGTACCATCAAGGCTGAGAGCAACTGCTTACGGATTGATGAATATGACAGGTGTATTTGCAGGTGCAGCAGTTACAGGATTGCTAGGTAGTTGGGCAGATGATGGTAATCTAGGATTAGGCTTTGCGGCATTGGCTGTAGTAGTTGCAATAGCACTTGTTGCTCAACTTCTGATACTAAAACCTACCACAGATAATATGGAATAATATTAAAAATAACTGATTTATGATTCTTACAAATATAAATGATTGCTCAAGATATGAGAGCCTTCATGCACAATTCAAACCCCTTTTTGATTATATAAAAACACATAATTTATTAGATATGCCTCTGGGGCGCATAGAGCTGGATGGAGATAATCTGTTTATTAATAATGTGGAGCTTGCAGATATAAAAGCTGAAAATCAACCTTTAGAGTTGCACGAAGCTTATATTGATGTTCATCTTTTACTTAGGGGTAAAGAGCGTGTAGGATGGTTGCCTATCAATAAAATAAACTCTTATTCACAGGAATACAACTCCGAAAATGATTGCGCTCTTACTAAAGAATTACCTTCAACGTATATGGAATTGGCGCCGGGGGATATTGTAATAGTATATCCTGAGGATGCTCATGCTCCCGCTATCTGTGATGGCACTATTCGTAAGATTATAGGGAAAGTAAGACTTTAAATTAATTGTATACTGATATAATAATTAAATAGATGAAAGATAAAACCGATTTATGTGAGGCTTCTTACGGAGATGTAATTGATGGTGATTATAAGGTTGTAATATTACCCTGGGGAGCAATAGAGCCCCATAATTATCATCTGCCATATATAACCGATGCCTTATTATCTCACGCTGTATCTAAAGATGCTGCTCAAAGGCTATATTTAACAAAGGGAATTTTATCTATTGTCATGCCCCCTGTTTATTATGGATCTCAAAATCCAGGGCAACGTGATGTGAGATTTTGTATCCATTCAAGGTATCAGACACAGAATGCAATTTTAAGAGATATAGTAGATTCGCTGCTTTGTCAAGGTTATAAAAAACTATTGATTGTAAATGGGCATGGTGGTAACTCTTTCAAGAATATGCTTCGTGATTTAGCCGTTGATTATCCAGATTTTAAAGTATGTTGCTGCGAATGGTACTCTCTAGCAGAAGAGTCAGATTTTTTTGACTCTAAAGGTGAGCACGCACATGAATTGGAAACATCAGTTATGATGCATTATTATCCCCACTTAGTTGATATTAATCAAGCAGGTACTGGAGAAAGCAAGAGAATTACATTTAATGCACTAGCCAACGGATATGTTTGGATGCCTAGAAATTGGAAAGAGATATCTAATGATACAGGCATCGGGGATCCTTCTAAAGCTACTATGAACAAAGGTAAGGCATTTGCTGATAAGGTTTCTGAGAAACTTCAACAGATTATAGAAGAATTTAGCTATTGATTAAAAGCCTCCAGTTGTTTGGAGGCTTTTTTGTTTCATTCAATTTCATAGCTTTATGTTAGTTTCTAATGTCTAGAAAATAATATCCAAATATGTTTCCAGAGCTTTATCGGGAGCTGAGTGTAGATTTTCTATAGCTATTTTAATCTTATATACTTTTCCCTCGATTATCCCCTTGGGATCAGATACTTTTACAGCAGTATCACCCAATGATGGTAATGTAAGCCCCCCTGTATAAGTTCTAAAAGTAAGCCCATCTGTCTCCAATAATTCTATTTTATACTCGATAGATGAGTGATTTATCAGTGTTAATAATCCGTTTTTACCATCACTTGATGTGTTCAATTCAATAGAATTTGCAAAAATATCTTTTAAAAACTTCTCATCACCGTATAAGTAATTATTGCAGTACGAGAGAGTTTGTTTATTGAATAGAGCCTCTTTAATGCTTGCTGGTGAATTATCTTTTGCAAATACTATAGTCATGGTGCGAAATTTACCATCTTTCAAATACATAGGGGTATGCACATCTGTGTTACCAATATTTGTTAAATTTTTATCCTGTACCCATCCTAAAATTACCGGATCATATTTTGTGGCATTGATCACCTCAATACCATCTATAAATCCTTCATTGTATAAAGAGTCGATAATGGGTGTCCAGATTGATTTGTTCCCTTCAACTTTGTACCATGGGTGATTCCAATGAATAAAAGCACCTTGCCTTCTGGCCTCTTTCAAACTTTCTCTGATTAATGATCCGTCTCGTGGATTTTTTTCTCCTATAAAGTTTGCAAATTTATCTGCATCATTTATAAAAAGTGCATTGAAATGCCCCGGAGGGACATCTTTTGTTATTTCTACTCCCGGGATAAGTGTTATTCCCATAGCTGCTGCTTCTGTTAAAGCATTTTCATAGGCACTATTATAGCTCATATCACTCTTGCCAATTGTTTTATCCAGATGTGGCCTATATTCTATATGATCTGTGATTGATATTACATCAAGCCCTTCTGCTACCGCTTCTGCTACTCTTTGAGTTGGCCATACAGAGCCGTCAGAAAAAATGGTATGAATATGAAAATCACATTTTAATACTTTTAATCCATTAATTTCTTTAGGCAATCTTAATGTTTCTCTTTTGATTTCTTGTGAATATCCTGAGTTGAAATTTAATATCAATGCCAGAATAATAATTGCTGATTTAATAGTTTTTGTTACCATAATGGGTCCTGAATAAGATTTGTGTTTTTTAATATAGCACTTTGTGGTATTGGGTAAAGATAATTTTTATCCTCAAATTTCTTATTAATGTTGTTGTAAATTTTGAGTTTTCCACCAATGTTTCTGTTGTCAATATCAAACGCATCGGAGAAAATAAAATAATATACTCCTTCTACCGCATTACCTATAGCTTTACTTGTGAAACAAACATCAGGTTTGCCATCGTTATTCATATCTATAGGGGTATTAAGAATATCGATATATATTCCGTCCCAATCTGCTTCCAGCAAATGCCCCGATCTCCATCTTCGTATGTCATCAAACCTAAATCCTTCACCGCATAGCTCAATTGCTCGCTCCCTTCTCACTTCTAATATATCAGATGAGCTGATGTTTGGGAAAAGACCTTGCATATATTTACATGTTACGGTTGTTCTGGAGGTGTTGCTGATTCCGGCTCTTTTTCTTAGTTCTCCAATTGTAATATCCCATATCTCATTGGTTAATTTACCAAGCTCTGCGCTTGCTTCGGCATAATTTAATAATATCTCTGCATATCTTATCAGTGGTATTGAGTTGGTGTTTTTTTGCATTGCCAAGTTTGCATTATCATCTTGGGTGTATTTAATAAAATGATATCCTGTTTTTGTGTGTCCGAAATCGGGAGCTATTAAATTCCCAAGCAACTTATAATCCGGGGTACGTATTATTTGAGATAACCTGGCATCTCTTTCTTTGATTTCATCTAAGAAAGGAGTTTTATCATAGTTGATATTATCTGTAAAGCGGGATCCATCTTTATTTAGAAAAGTGTTAATAAACTTTTTGGTTAAACCGGGTCTGTCGCCATAAGATGAGCTAGTATATAGCCAATTGGCTCTGTTAAACCTTTCTAATTGAGCACTATATGTATCAATAAGGATAATCTCACTTATTAATGCATTTGTACTTGTAAATAAATCTCTGTATGGAGTTTTACCATTTTTATTCAATGAATATTTATTGCTATTGATCAACTCCTGCGATGCGTCTGATGACATTTGCAGATAATCCAAAGCACCCTCTTGAATAGCAGCATTGGGATGATATTTTCTATATGTTCCTTCAAAAAGGCATATTCTGGATTTCAGTGCCAATGCGCTCCATTTGGTGATTGTAGAGGCATCTTTTGAAATATTGTCAGGTAAATTGATTATTGCAAAATTTAGATCTTCAATAATTTTTTCCATTACCAGTTTTCTGTCATCTTGCGGTTTGTACAAATCGGGATCTGAGCTACTTAGCACTTTGTCATACCACGGTACATTCCCGAATGTCTTTACCTTTTCAAAATAGAAGAAGGCTCTAAAGAATCTTGCTAAGCCATTATATTTATTCCTTATGTTTACCGATATATTTTCATTTATATTGTTCTCAATGAAATAGTTTATATTTCTTAGCTCATCCCATTTCCACCAATTTTCAAGTTCAGATTCCTGAGTTGTGTAATTGCCATAAATGAAATTATTTACTCCCGAGGCTGTTGCCATATAATCAGATATCTTTGAATCCTTTGTCATTATATCATCTCCTGTGGGAAGAATATTATAGAATGAATTGGAATAGAGGATAAGATCATTCTCGGTACTAAAAAAAATATTGGGATCTAGTTTGTCGATAGGGTATTTTTCTAGTGAGCATGAGAGTGTATTAATTGCAATAATTAAAGCAGCTAATATCTTGGATATATATTTATTATTCATCATCTGAGTATTAAAATGTTATGTTTAAGCCTATTGTGTAAGTTTTTAGCATAGGATATACATTCCCTCCGCCAAAGCTCGATTCATTAGTATGTGGGTTTATACTCTCTATTGTTTCAGGATCTATATTCTCTGCATATTTGAATAGATTTGATATAGTGAATAGGTTTTGTCCTGTAAAATAGATTGTGAGTTTCTCAATATTTGCTTTATTAATTATACGAGATGGTATAGAGTATGAAAATGTGAGGTTTTTAAGCCTGAAATATGATGCATCTTGCAGGTATCTTGTTTGTGTTTGGGATGCTAGCCCCGCATTGTTATTTGCTACTAAGCCTGATAATCTTGGGAAATAGGCATCAGGGTTTATATTGTTAGGGTCTGAATCATACATATTATTTAGCATCTGGGTTGGTAGGGGAGAGTAGGGTCTGTTATATTGTCCCCAGAAATATACACTCTCTTTTGGCGGATACCAATCCCTTTTTCCTACACCTTGTCCAAATATAGATAATCCGAAGTTTCTCCATTCCAAATCTATGTTTATCCCATAAGTGTAACGAGGAGTTGAGTTTCCGATGATTCTTCTATCACCCGGGTCTTCAAGGGTGTTTTTGCCATAATTTACAGAGCCATCTTCATTAATATCTTTTAGTTTTATATCTCCGGGGTAGAATTGTGCTGTATTGTTAGATTTAAAGATTGTCTGATCTGCATGTTTTAATATATCATCTTCATTAATAAACAGCCCCTCTGTTTCATACCCCCAAATTTCCCCTAAAACCATACCTTCATAATAGTCTAATAAGCTATTTGTGGGGTTATAATATTTTGTGATTTTAGATTTATTATCAGATAAAACGAATCTTATTCCATATTTTAATGGATTATACTTTCCTATCTGATCTCTCCAAGAAAGTGAAATCTCCCATCCGTTGGTTCTCATATTTGCATAATTGCCTTTAGGTATCTCTGCACCGAATACATCTGGTAAAGTTGGGCCATAAGTAAACATATTTAATGTTTTACGCGTGAATAGATCCCCTGTAAATGATAATCTGTCATTAAATAATCCAAGGTCTAGCCCCAAGTTCAAAGTTCTTACCTCTTCCCAGGTGAGTCCGTCAGGGGTAACATTAGGATTTTGTGTTATAGTTGGGTAGCTGCCGTTGATAATTTTATCAGATATGCTCACAGATAGTGCCTCCAGATATTTATATGGATCTATATTTCCATTACCTAAGCTGCCATACGAGCCTCTGATTTTTAATTGAGAAATTACACTTTTGGTATTACGCATAAATTTCTCTTCACTTATTCTCCATGCTCCGGATATTGAAGGGAAGAATCCCCATCTTTGATTTGTTGGAAATTTAGATGAGCCATCATATCTTCCATTGATCTCCATAAGGTATCTGTTTTCGTAGCTGTAATTAGCTCTAAAAAAGAATCCATATACGCTCCAGTCCGAAATTAATTGATCTAATGCGTAATTTGTTCCATTTGCCAGCGTAAAGCTCGGATTGCTTGGATAGAGTAAATTATCTCTGCTTGCTTCAAGATATTTATATGAAGATGTTTCTCCATTGAATCCTGCTAAAACTGTTATATTATTTTTGCCAAACTTCTTAGTGATATCCCCATATACGTTCACTGCATTATATATATTGTTGTATCTGTGATTGAATAATCTGGATGATCCAAGCCATATGGTTTCGTTTGGAGTATTGCTATATGGGACTGCCGAGTAAACTCTTGTTTTTTCTGAAGATGAGTATGAGAAGGTGTAATCAGCCTTTAGGTTTATATCTTCGGTGATTTTAGCTGATGCACCAAAGGTATTCTTGACAGCATATTTTTCCATATTTGAGTGATTCTTACCATAATAAAAGTCACCTATACTTCTTGCCCCCATCTCTGTAATGGTGCCGTCAGGGTTGAGCATTGGAGAAACGGGGAATGCTCTCATTGTCCATCCCATAGAGATATCGCTGGTGAAACCGTACCCTCCATAATATAGAGGCTCTTTATATTTGCTATGAGAGAAATCGAAATTGTTGTTTACCTCTAGCCATTTATATAGCTTGGTGCTTGCTTTTGCTCTAATATTATAAACTTTATAATCATCCGAGTTATATTTATATATGCCATCCTGGCCAAAGTATCTTGCAGAAAAATAAACGGATGTATTATCATTTGATTTTGATATACTTAAATTTTGCTCTGTGCCGGTGTTGAAATCCTTATACAAGTCACCCAACCAATCATGGCTATCATAATATACATATTTACCGTTAGCAGGATTAATATCTATTTTTGATAGATTAGGATCTTCAGATCTTTTCTTAAGCTCGCCAAGATATTCCTGAGAAAAAGGGAATGCACTATTTATTGCTGTTGGGTATTGTCCGTACCATCCTTTGTGCGATCTGTTAAAGTGATCAGCCCATGTATAACCATCTGTTACAAGATACGGCTTTATTGTTCTCTGATTTATTGAAAAATTTCCATTGTAATTAACAATTACTTTTCCATCACCGGCAGGGTTCTTTGTTGTGATTAATATTACTCCAAATGTTCCTCTCGATCCATATATTGCAGATGAAGAGGCATCTTTCAGTACAGTTACACTCTCTATATCATTTGGATTGATCATGTTTATATCACCCTCAACTCCATCAATAAGCACAAGAGCATTTCCCCCGGCTCCAATTGATGATGCACCTCTTATATTAAATGATGCACCTGAGGATGGATTACCATCATAATTTGTGATATTTAGGTTGGGAATCAAACCTTGCAATCCTCTTGATAAATTTGAAATGGGCTTGCTTTCCAGATACTCTCCAGATATATTCTCGACGGCACCTGTAAGATTAATCTTTTTTTGTTTGGAATAGCCTACAACTACAATATCTTCCAAGTTCTGGGAATCAAATTCTAATCGGAAAATATTAGGGGAGTTTTTGCTGTAATTAAAAGTTGAGGTGATGTATCCCAATGAAGATACTTCAACTCTCCCCTCATTGGAGTCTGTCTGAATCAGAATTTCCCCCTGTTCATCTGAAAAATACCATAGATTTGTTTTTAGTTCTTTCACAGAGGCTCCGATTATGGATTCTCCGTTGGTGTCAATAATTTTTGCCTTGATAGAGTAATCAGCGGCATAGCTTACGCAGGTTACCAAGCTAAAAATAGCTAATAGCGTAAATTGAATAGTTTGTTTCATTATTAAAATAGTTAGTTTTAGAGGGGGCAAAACTATACATGTAATGTTAACTATCGCGGAATAAAAAGTTAAGTAAAATTCAAACTAATGTGACATTGGAATTAATAATATGTTACAAAAAAAAGTTGACCAACAGTATATCCTGCTAGTCAACTATTTTAATTATTAAGATACTTTTATTTCTTCTTTTTACTTGTTTTAGGAGCCTCCTTTACGGGTTCTGCAAATAATCCATCTCTGCTTAGTATCTTATCCTGATTTGCTAGGCCATAAGTTGTAAGAGCAATTACAACAGCGGTGTGTTCTTGGTATTCAGGAATACTTTTGTTGTATGTATCGCGCCCTGTATGCCATATCTCTCCATAGCTGAAGTTGTATCCTTTAGGGTCGGCTGTGCTAAATCCAACAGCGGGTACTCCATTCATTACAAAGTATGCATGATCAGAGCTGCCAGGAGTGGTTGGTTTTGGAGACGCTGGAGTGGCTCTTTTCTTCACTTCGAAAGGGAAATCTTTATTTACCTTATTTATCGGCTCGCAAGCAGTTACAAAATCTTCATACATTGCATCAGGTACTGTAATGCTCATAGGCACTGTAGGGCCACCATCTCTGTTGAAGTAATTTGATATTTTATCTAAGTAATCGCAATTCTCTACAAAATATTTAGAACCCCATAAACCAAACTCTTCTCCTGCCCACAGGCAGAACATAATACTTCTTTTTGGTTTTCCACCTGCAAGAGTGATTAAGCGAGCTGCTTCCATATTAGGAGTAATACCAGATCCACAATCAACACCACCTGTTCCTACATCAAAGGCATCTAAATGTCCTCCTGATAAAATATATTCGTCCGGAAACTCTGTTCCTCTAATAATGCCCAATACATTATGATATTTTACAGGTCCCATTTTGAAATGGTTTCTGATATCAAATTCCAATTGAAAATACTCTCTCCTATCCACAAGCTCTGCAATCTCAGCATATTGATTTTTATCTAATTTAATATCTGGGACAGTTGGCAAAGTTTCAAATGTCATACTATGAATATTTTTTCTATCATATAGCGTTGTGATAGGAACTTCTGATGCTTGAATAATTCCTAAGATACCAGCATCTCTCATCTCTTTATAAAATAGAGCAGGCTCTTCTATAAGCGGTTTTAGCTCTTTAGCTTGTTTTGTTTTATCATTAGCGATACTTCTATTGTATGCTTTAATCTCGTTGTTCTCTTTTTCAATTGCTTCATTTTTGGCAATAATTATAGCTCTCAGGCTATCTCCCGATTGTGAATAATCTATCGGCCATCCTTTGTTTTTACCTCCGATAAGTACCCATGCACCATTTAAAGCCCCTTTCATTCTTTCAAACTCAGCGCGGTTTTTTGGTTCTCTCAATACATGACCTCTTTGAACACCTTTAGTACCTGACGTGTAAGATGGAGTAGTGAAATTTAAAGCAGTATTACTACCTACTATTTTTCCAAACCAAGGGCCTCTGTTAAATCCTACAGGGAGTTCTCCTACTTCTTGTTGGATAGCTTCGAGCCCCCACTTCTCAAACATATAAGCACACCAGTTTGCTGCATTTTCATAAGCATCGGAGCCTAATAATCTACCACCGAATCTATTTGATAATACATCAAGATGATTCATGGATTGATTATCCGTAGTACCTATTTCTATGATTTTATTGATAACTGCCTGCTCTGATGGCGATATTTTAGAAGTTTGACCATAAACATTCGGCACAGAGAAGAGTGCCAGAATGAGTAAAAAATATAGTTTACGCATATTAAAATTATTTAAGTTAGATTGCGTAAAATTAAAAAATTAAATTTAATTTTTCTGTTTTTTTAGCTTATAAGTAAGATGTATTGTCACAGAAGCTCCCATTAAGAAAAGAAATAATCGTATATAGATATTTGATGTGCTGTATATGCCGCTTATTATTAGTGCTGTCCACATCAGGATCAGTGTTCTTAAATATACCATTTTGGGTACACCTCTTTTAGAAAAATAGGATTTTACATAAGGAGCTAATATTTTATTCCCAAGAATCAGCTTTACCCCTTTTCTGGATGATCTCATATATAGATATATGGCAGCAAGCAGGAAAGGGGTAGTAGGGAGCATTGGAACAAAAACTCCAATCGTTCCCAACATTACGCATAGAGAGGCTATTATTGTATAGAATTTCTTAATCATTTATTATATTTGCAAATATAGAACTAAACTTTTAATTATGACTTTAACTTTAACTTTCTCAGAAATTATTGAGAACATTAACGGTGTATTGTGGGGGTGGCCAACTATTGTATTATTAGTAGGAACTCACCTTTTCTTAACTATACGATTACGATTTCCTCAGTTTAAAATTTTTAAAGCAATTAAGCTATCTGTTACCAAGGATCCCGATTCTCATGGGGATGTTAGCCAATTTGGAGCCTTAGCTACATCATTGGCGGCAACAATCGGTACGGGGAATATTATTGGAGTTGCTACTGCTGTCTCTTTAGGTGGCCCCGGAGCGGTATTATGGTGCTGGATCACTGGTATTCTTGGTATTGCTACTAAATATGGTGAGGGGCTGTTGGCTATCAAGTACAGAGTAAAAACTTCTGACGGCACCATTCTTGGGGGGCCAATGTATGCTTTGGAAAGGGGCTTAAATATGAAGTGGATGGCAATTTTGTTTTGTGTTTTTACTTCAATTGCAGCTTTTGGTATCGGAAATAGTGTGCAATCTAATGCTATTGCTCATCTGCTTGCGCAAGATGGTATTTTAGGAGAGGGGACAAGTGGTATTCCAACTTATATTACAGGCATAGTGATGGCTTTAATGGTAGCGTTGGTTATTATTTTTGGGGTGAAAGGGATATCTAAAGTATGTGGAACGTTAGTACCTTTTATGGCAATTTTCTATGTGGTGGGGTGTATATATATCTTATTCCTAAATAGAGAACTTTTAGGTGAAACAATAAATCTTATTGTAAAATCTGCATTTTCACCCGAAGCGGCAGGAGCCGGGTTTATAGGGAGTACTATAATGGTTGCTGCAAGGTTTGGTATAGCAAGAGGGCTGTTTTCTAATGAGAGTGGAATGGGATCGGCTCCTATAATTGCTGCAGCTGCTCAAACTAGAAATCCTGTAAGGCAAGCGCTTGTTTCTTCAACAGCTACTTTTTGGGATACTGTTGTTGTGTGTGCTTTAACAGGCTTGGTGCTTGTAAGTAGTATTATTGCGCATCCCGATATAAGCTATACAGATGGAGCAAAACTTACTCATCTGGCTTTTGGTAAAATACCTATTGTAGGTACAATTATCCTCACAGTTGGTATAATCTCATTTGCTTTCTCTACTATTCTTGGATGGAGCTATTACGGAGAGAGAGCAGTTGAGTATCTTGGTGGAAAGAAAATTATTAAATATTACAGATTGGTATGGGTGGTATTGGTATTTGTTGGAGCTATAGCAGATTTATCATTAATTTGGGGAATTGCCGATAGTTTCAATGCATTGATGGCAATCCCCAATTTACTAGCTCTGTTGCTTCTGAGTGGTGTTATCGTAGCAGAAACAAAGAAATATCTTTGGGATGGTAATCTGGATGAATATTCACAGGAGGAGGTACCAGTAATAAGTGATAAAAAAGAGGAATAATCTACCCAAATAGCGCAGAGAAATTAGTTGCAAATAATTTGACAGCTATAGCCAAAAGAATAATTCCGAAGAATTTTCTTAAAACATATATTAAGTTCTTACCAAATATCCTTTCAATAGAGTTGAGTTTTGTTAAAACAAAGAAAACAATTACCATATTTAGTAATATTGCAATTATAATATTTTGTATTTCATACTCAGCTCTCATTGAGAGTAAGGTTGTAAGCGTGCCTGCTCCTGCAATTAGCGGAAAGATGATAGGCACAATTGTGGCGCTTCCCCCGGGGCCGTCATTTTTTATCAGCTCGATACCCATAATCATCTCGATAGCCAAAGCAAATATTATTATAGATCCTGCTACGGCAAATGATTGTATATCAACGCCAAATAAATTCAGTAGCTTTTCTCCGGCAAAAAGAAACAGGACAAATATTACAAATGACCCTAAAACAGCGGGTAGAGGGTTTATTTTGTTACCTTTTTCTTTAAGTTCCAAAAGCACAGGTATAGCACCTGTAATATCAATTATTGCAAATAGCACCATAAAGGCACCTGCAATTTGTTTAATTGAAAGTGAAAAATCCATAAATTAAGGGTGTTACAGCTTGTTTTTTTGCAAATTTATAATTTTTATATTAATTTTATCCCATAAAACTAACCGAGTAAAAAAAATTAGACCATGGAACAACTAATTTCAAAAATTAAAGCAGAAATGGATTCATTTTGCAAAGATGCTGATGCTCAATTAACTAAAGGTAACAAAGCTGCTGGTACAAGAGCTCGTAAATCTGCACTTGAATTAAGCAAGTTAATGAAAGAGTTTAGAAAAGTATCAGTTGAAGCTAGTAAAAGTTAATAATTGCTAATTTTCTAAGGAGTAAAAGGGAGGCTTAATTTATAAGTTCGCCCTTTTTATTTACAATAATACCAATCCCAATTGAGCTATCCCAAAGCCACAATAAGCTTACATCTTGCTTAACTATTTCTAGTCTGAGATCTTTTATCTGGTCTTTATTATCAATTCTAAATTCAATTTTACTCTTTAGTGAAGAGGCGTCTAATATATTTAGGTGAAAATAACTTGTTTGGTTATGATTCTGAACTCTAAAACTTTTTCTTGTTTTATTT
>CAZYQA010000011.1:13226-18662 GCA_964649555.1 uncultured Muribaculaceae bacterium | reverse complement strand
AGCAATATTTCTATCTAAGTGTTTAATTATCTTTTCAATTACTTCGTTTAAATCCTCTTTCTGCCCAAGCTCCTTCTCAATAGAGGTTACCCCTTTGTCTGCAAATCCGCAAGGGTTAATATAGTTGAAGTATTTGAGATCTGTATTTACATTTAGTGCCAGCCCGTGCATTGTAACACCTCTGGAACATTTTACACCTATTGCACATATTTTTCTCTCATTTGACGTATTTATATCCAGCCAAACACCTGTTGCACCCTCTAATCTTTCCCCTTTTATTCCATATTCGGCAATTGTATTTATGATACTCTCTTCAAGCAAGTGGATATAATTTTTTATACCCAAGTTAAATTTGTCGAGATCTATAATGAGGTATGTTACAACTTGTCCCGGCCCATGATATGTAATATCACCACCTCTGTTTACATTTATAAGTTCTGCGTTTATATTGTTAAGCTCAAGGGTATTTAAGAGCATATTTTCAATATGTCCGCTCTTACCTATAGTGTAAACATTTGGGTGCTCTACAAATAAAACGGTATTCTCTACATTGCCTCCGCTGAGCTTATCTTTTACCCCTTTAGCAAGTAGCTCTTCTTGCAGAGCCCAAACTTCACGATATGGTACACAACCTAAGTTTTTGTAAATCATATTGCTTTCTTATTTAATGTGCTTTTCTGCTCTATAGCTTGATCTTACAAGAGGTGAGCTCTCTACATGTTTAAATCCTTTTGATAAACCAATCTCCTTATATTCGTTAAATGTATCAGGATGTATATACTCTTTCACCTCGATGTTCTCTTTTGCAGGCTGAAGATATTGTCCGATAGTCATTACAGAGCATCCTACAGATCTTAAATCATCCATAGTTTCTAAAATTTCCTCTTTAGTTTCACCTAAGCCCAGCATTATTCCCGATTTAGCAATTACACCTTTAGATGCTATATGTTTTATTACACTTAAGGATGTATCATATTTTGCCTTGCTTCTCACAGAGTCTGAAAGTGAACGAACTGTCTCCATATTATGTGATATAACTTCTGGCCTTGCTTGAATAATTAAATCTACCAACTCGGTTTTTCCGTTGAAATCCGGAATTAATACCTCCATTGTTACTGTTGGGTTTACCTCTTTTATTGTTTTAATTACATTCACCCAGTGTGCGGCACCGTAATCTGGCAAATCATCTCTATCTACAGATGTTAATACAACGTGCTTGATATTAAGATTTTTTACTGCATTTGCTACATTCTGCGGCTCATCCTTATCTAAAGGCATAGGTCTTCCGGTTGTAACATTACAGAATTTGCATGAGCGAGTACATATATTACCTGCAATCATAAATGTTGCAGTGCCGCAGCTCCAGCACTCACCTTGGTTTGGGCATCTTCCGCTTGTACAAATAGTGTGTAAGTTATTATTTGATATATTGTGCATTACCTCTGTCGCCAATGCTCCTTTAGGTAATTTGATTTTTAACCACTCAGGTTTTCTTCTGCTTATTATCATATTGTTTTTAAGTCTTGTTTTGGAGTGCAAATATAGTATAAGAGAAAATTATTACCTATTTTTGTTTGGCTAAAATTATAATATGACAAATAATAAAATAAAAGAGGCTCAAAAAGTAACATGGATTGGATTTGTAGCAAATCTAATTTTAAGTGTAGCGAAAATTATTGCCGGATTTTTTGGGCAAAGTGCTGCGATGTTAGCAGATGGTATCCACTCATTATCAGATTTTATTACTGATGCTATTGTAATAATTTTTATAAGAATTTCGGGCAAGGAGAGTGATAATGATCATGCTTACGGGCATGGCAAATATGAGACTTTTGCCACACTTTTAATTTCTCTTGCATTATTTATAGTGAGCGGATCCCTATTGTGGACAGCAACTAATGAAATTATATATGTAATTAATGGTGGTGTAATTGAGGAGCCGGGAATGATTGCTCTGTGGGCTGCAATAATTTCAATAATTGTGAAGGAGATTCTATTCAGATATACAATTAAAGTTGGAAGAAGAATAGGGAGCCAAGTGATAATTGCAAATGGTTGGCACCATAGGTCTGACGCATTTTCCTCTATTGCCACAACGCTAGGTATCTCAGGAGCTATATTTTTGGGAGTAAGTTGGCGAGTGTTAGACCCTATTGCGGGGGTAATAGTATCCTTATTAATAGTAAAGGTTGCTTTTGATCTGGCAAAGCCAAGTGTAGAGGAGTTGCTTGAAAAATCTCTTCCGAGAGAGGTTTGTGATAATATTGTAGAGATTATTTTATCTTATGATCATGTGAGAGGGTATCATAAACTAAAGACTCGTAAGATAGGGGATCATATAGCTATGGATGTTCATATTCAGCTGGATGGAGATTTATCATTTGTGGAATCTCATAATATCACAAAACATATCGAGCTGGCATTAAAAGAGAAACTTGGAAACAATCTGCACATAAATATTCATGCGGAACCTTATTTTGAAAGATAGTATCCAAGCCCTGTAATGAGTACGCATCCTGTTAAGGATATAATTGAATAGATTATCCCTTGAATAAACTCACCATTTCTAAAATAATGAAATGTCTCTATAGAGAATGTGGAGAAAGTGGTAAATCCTCCGCAGAATCCTGTGACAGCGAGTAATGTGAGCCAATTGGCGCTACTCTTTACCAGATATCCCGATAATAATCCTATCATAGCGCAGCCTATAAGATTCGCAATAAGCGTATGCCATGGCATATCTCCATTTTTATTTATAAGCAGAGATATAATATATCGGGCAACACTTCCTAGCCCCCCTCCTAAAAAAACTAATAGGATACCTTGCATAATTTTAATTTAATATAAACATTAAGGCAAAGATAGTGTTTTTAATAAAAAACATTATGCCAACATTTAAAGATATTAAAGCAAGCAATGCTCAGTCAGCAAATGAGCCTGTAAAGATAAATGCAAAAGGATCTCAATGTCCGGGTCCTATTATGTCATTAGCCGAGGGCATCAAAAAAGCTAAGATAGATCAAAAGGTGATAATTGAAGCAACTGATCCCGGCTTTATCAAAGATGCCATATCTTGGGCTGCTGTTACAACGAATACATTAGATTCCATAGATGAAAAAGATGGTATTATCACAGCCATATTTACAAAAAAAATGAATATGGGTGAGGCTTCTTTGCCTCCCAAAGAGGATATGGCTACAATTATTATGTTCAGTGATGAAATGGATAAGGGGCTTGCAGCCTTTAATATTACATTAGGTGCACTTGCTATGGGAATGAAGGTTCAAATCTTTTTTACATTTTGGGGGCTTAGTTTAATCAGGCAAAAAAGAGATCATGCCGATCCGAGAAGTTTTAAGGAGAAGGTATTGGGGCATGTATTACCTGCTGATGATATGTCTTTATCGCTCTCTCATAAAAATCTCATGGGGCTTGGAGCAAAAATGATGAGTAATGTTATGAAAGAAAAAAATGTACCTCCTCTTGATTTTATGATTCATCTTGCAAAATATGATGGCGTAAAATTTATTGCGTGCCAAATGTCGATGGAGATACTAGGGATTAAGAAGGAGGATCTGATGGATGGTGTTGAGGTTGGAGGTGTAGCTATGATGTTAGAATATGCAAGAAAGTCAAATTTAAATTACTTTATATAATATGGTACATAGTTTAGATGAAAAAAGTTTCAAAGCAAAAATCTTTGATTACTCAAAAGGTGAACAAGCACCTCTTTTGATAAAAAATAAAACAGTTATTGAGTTTTGGGTAACTTGGTGCCCCCATTGCCAGGCTATGATCCCAAGGTATGAGAGATTTAGCGATAATATGGAAGATATTGATTGCTATCGTGTTGAAATGGAGCAGCACCCTGATATAGCAGATATTTTCGGTGTAGAGGGATTTCCTACATTCGTATTCATTAATACTGATGGTAAGATGTCCAAATGGGAGGGAGAGGTGCCTGAAGATCAATTGGAAGAGCTAGCTCAGAGGTACTTTTAAGTACCTCTTTTTTAATCTTCAAGTAATTTTTGAGCATCTGAATTATCCAGTTGTTCAACGTTTCTTAATTTTCGTTGAATAGCTCTTGTGCGGGTACCCACTAATACATCCATATCATTAAGCCCCCCTTGTATTTTTCCTTTAGCCTTTTCAAGGATACCTCCAAAGTTTTCAAACTCTGTTTTTACTGCACCTAGGGTTTCCCAAACCTCATTGCTTCTTCTCTGGATAGCAAGGGTTCTGAATCCCATCTGCATACTATTTAATATAGCTGCTAATGTGGTAGGCCCTGTAATGATTATATTATATTTTCTTTGTAATTCATCAAGTAGGCCCGCTTTCCTCACTACTTCTGCAAATATTCCCTCAAATGGGAGAAACATTATTGCAAAATTAGTTGTGTATGGCGGATCTAAATATTTTGAACTTATATCTTTAGCATTGAGTTTTATGACATTTTCCAACTCTTTCTGCGCATTTTCAATTGCTGTAGGCTCTGCAAGATCATAGGCATCCTGCAATTTCTGATAAACATCTTTAGGGAATTTTGCATCAATAGGGAGCCATATTTGCTCATCACCATTGCCGGGGAGCTTCACAGCAAATTCCACAATCTCTTTGCTACCTTTTTTGGTAGTCACATTTGCCGCATACTGGTCGGGTGCTAATATGTTTTCCAGTAACATTTCTAATTGTACCTCTCCAAGCCCACCTCTCATTTTTACATTGCTAAGTACCTTTTTAAGTCCTCCAACATCTTGTGCTAAGTTTTTCATCTCACCAAGCCCTTGTTGCACCTCAATAAGCTGTTTACCTACACTTTCAAAACTCTTACCCAATCTTTCAGAAAGTGTTTTGTCGAGTTTCTCCTCTACTGTAACACGTATATGTTCGAGTTTATCTTGAGTGTTTTTTAGTATATTGTTCTGTGTTTTGTCAAGTTGCTCTAGTTTATCTTTTTGCACATTTTCGAGCTTCTCTATCCTTTCACTCTGGTTCTTCTCCAACTGAATTAATCTCTCCGTTTGGAGATTGCTTATTTGCCCTAATCTCTCAATCTGGGATTTTTCCATGTCGGATACTTTATCATATATATTTTTTGAAAAATTGTCTAATCTCTCTCTCTGCATATTATTCATTAGTGAGAGTTTTTCATCAATTTTCTTCTCTAGTAATTGTATATTGTTGTTAATCTGCTTAATATCGTTGCTGAGAGTATTGGTAGATGCACTTATTTTATTTGTTTTCTGAAAGATAATAATTAGTAATATTAATACTAAAACAAGTAGCGCTATAGTTATCAGACTTTCCATGTGAGATATGATGATTGGGACATTGTAAAATTCAAATCAAAAATATAAAATATTTTTTTAATAATAAGTAAAAAGATATACATTTGCAATTAGTAAAAGGTAATACTATCGTATATGATAC
>CAZYQA010000011.1:0-13216 GCA_964649555.1 uncultured Muribaculaceae bacterium | reverse complement strand
AATAAGCAAGTGGGGGTTTATTTAAACCTGGTGCATAATAAATTTAAGCAGTACATTACTACTATTTTTCAAAAACATGGGTTAAATATTACTCCTGAGCAGTTTCTAGTGATGGATACTCTCTGGGACGAGGGTGTAATGTCGCAGCAACAAATTGCTGATACTATCTTGAAGGATAAAAATTCAGTGGTGAAACTGATTGACGGATTAGAGAAAAAAGGATTGGTAATGCGTGTTGCCGATAAGCTTGATCGCAGGCAAAATCTGATTGAGCTTACCCCTTATGCGCTTGAAATAAAAGATGAAGCAACTGAAATTGCTATGGCTGCAGTTAATCACATTATTAAGGATATTCCTAATAATGAGCTTTATGTGTTTATAAAAGTGCTTACCCAGATGGGGGAAAATATGAATAAAATGCCTGAATTGATAAATTTAGAATTAAATAAAACAATAAATAAGGAATCGGAAAATTAGACCGTTGATATGGGAAAACTATATGACAAACTTACAGAAGACTATAGAGTTAAAGAGGGGCTGAAGGCGTGTATCAATTGCGGCACCTGTACTGCTATTTGTCCTGCAGCAGAATTCTATAAGTATGATCCTAGGCAGATTGTTGATATTGTGCAATCAAAGGATGATCATGAAATCGAACTTTTATTAAAAGATGAGCAAATATGGTATTGCGGAGAGTGTATGTCTTGTGTTACAAGATGTCCGCGCAAGAATGCTCCAGGCCTTGTGATTATGGCTTTAAGGCAGCTCTCTATGGAGCTTGGGTATTTTGTGGAGTCGGAGAAAGGTAGGCAACAATATGCTCTTGCAAATGTGTTGAGCCAGAATATTCTTAACTATGGGTATTGTGTTTATCCAAGGACTTTTAGTTCGGAATTACATCCCGAAGCTGGCCCTATATGGAAATGGGGAGAGAAGAATATGGATAATTATTTTGCTCGCTTGGGTGCAAACCTAGATGGTGAAGGGAATGGAGCATTGAGAAAGATACCACAAGAGGATCTAGATGATCTTAAAAAAATATTCGATGTAACAGGCGCTACGGCTCAGATCGAAAATATAAATAAATATTCATTGGAAAAAGCAAAAGAGTTGGGTTTAACCCCTGATGAGTATTTTATGAAAGTATTTAAAGAGACAGAAAAAGAGCACTTAAACAGATAAGAATTATGATATACGAAGGTAAAAGAAGGGTTTGGTCTGAATACCAAAAAGATATACCCGATGATAAATATTTCTATGTTAGAAGTTGTATCAGGCAAAATTTTTTTCCATCAAGTGAAAAAACATTCTTGGATATAACCAGAAACTTGTTAAAAAAAGATTTCTTTGAAACACCTCATCATACCACATGTGGAGGAATTGCATATCATGCAGATGCTATACCTCAGGAGACGGTAATGACAATGATTGCAAGACAGTTTGCACTCATGGATAAGAATGGATATGAGAATTATGTTTGCTCTTGTATTACATCATTTGGCTTATATACCGAGACATTGGAAACATGGCATGAGTTTCCTGAATTAGAGGAGAAAATTAGGGAGAATTTATGGAAAGCGTGTAAGCTGGAATTGAAAAAACCTAAATTTCTGGCACATGCTAGTGATATAGTGTTTAGGCTAAGGAATCAGATAGCTGAAAAAGCAAAATTCAAATTGGTTAATAGACATACGGGTGAGCCACTCAGAGTAGTTGATCATATTGGTTGTCACTATCATAAAATGTTTCCATCCAAGAGTTTCGGTGGTGGAGAGTATCCTTATGTATTGGCAGGAATGATTGAAGCATGGGGAGGAGAGATTATAGATTATCCCGAAAGAAGGCATTGTTGCGGGTTTGGGTTCAGACAATATCTTATACAATCTAATAGAGGTTATTCATTATCAAATACTCATAAAAAATTTGAGAGTATGGAGCCTTATAAGCCTGATATGATTATTACAAATTGTCCGGGGTGCCCATACTTCCTTGACAGATGGCAATATGTGATAAGTGAGATGGAAGGGAAAACTTATGGTGAAAATGGGCATGGAATACCTGTATTTACTTATGAAGAGGTGGCAGGTTTGGTGCTGGGATATGACCCTTGGGATTTAGGTTTGCAGGCGCATCAGGTGAGCGTAGAGGTATTGTTGGACAAAATAGGAATCCCTTATAATAAAGAGAATAAATTTAAAGGCTTAAATGGGTTGGATATGGGAAAACCCGAATTGCCAACTTGTAAATGCTTATAAAGAATTACCAAATTTAACTATATGAATAATAATATAATTATAATTGGCGGAGGCCCAAGCGGATTGGAAGCAGGTGCACAGCTTCATAAAATGGGCTATAATGTTATATTAGTGGAGAAAGAGAATCATCTGGGGGGGCATCTATCTAAATGGGACAGATTATTTCCTGACGGAGAACACGCAAAAGATCTTTTAGATGAGATGATATTAAATATCAATGGTGTAAAATGCTTTACTAACACATTTGTTGAGAGCATGAATAAGCTAGATAAATCATATAATGTTATTTTATCCAATGGTATAACTGTTCTGGCTGATGCCGTTCTTTTTGCAACGGGTTTTTCATTGTTTAAGGCTGAGAAGAAAGAGGAGTATGGCTATGGTATCTATAACCATGTGATTACAAATATGGATTTGGAGAATTTCTTTAAGACAGGAAAGGATGAGAGAATAGTTAAGAATCCTAAAAGAATTGGTTTTGTGCATTGTGTAGGATCGCGTGACGAAAAAGCGGGAAATAGGCACTGCTCAAAAGTGTGCTGTGTTACTGCCGTAAAACAAGCGTGTGAGATGAAAGAGCTATATCCGGATGCTGAAGTATATTGCTTCTACATGGATTTAAGGATGTTCGGACGTAAATTTGAAGATTTATACTTAAAAGCGCAGAAAGATTATGGAATTAGATTCATAAGAGGGAGAGTATCTGAAGTATCGGAAAATATTGAAAAGCAACTTATCGTAAAAGCAGAAGATACACTTGTAGGTAAACCTATAAAAGTTACACTTGATTTGCTTGTTCTTATGGCTGGTATGTGTAATAATAAAGATGGTGTAAATGTAGCTCAGATGGTAGGTGTTAAAAATGATGAGGATGGATTCTTTGAACATAATGAGTCTATTTATCATCTTAACAGCAGCTTAAAAGAGGGTGTATATTATGCAGGCACCTGCACAGGGCCTAAAACACTTCCAGAAGCATTAAACGAGGGGCGTGCTGCGGCAATCTCAATTAATAACTATCTAAAAAATAGAAAATAATGAGTTTGTTCGGTTATTCACTTACCCCAAGTTCGAATATAAATTTAGATAATATAGATTATAGTAAACTAAATTTATTAATAGAGCAGGAGCCAGACATACTTAAGTGTATGGAGTGTGGGAGTTGCGCTGCAACATGTAGTTCGGGAGTATTCACAGAGAACTCCTTTAGAAAAGCAATTCATCATCTGAAAAATGGGCAGGAAAAAGAGGCATTGCCTCTGCTGAAAAGCTGTATGCTTTGTGGAAAATGCCAAATGGTTTGCCCTAGAGCAATCAATACAAGACATTTAATTATTTCAATCTGTAATATTTATAAATAATGAAAGAGAGAATTTTTGACGGATACGATAATTTTGTACTCCCTTTTATGATTGGAATGATATTTATTCTGATATATCTGGGAATTGGATTAATCAGGCTTATAAAGCATATACCTCATAATGATAGAAAGAAGTTATTATTCTCTTTTTTCAATCCTAAAATTATGTTTAAGAATGGTAAGGATATAGTAAATGATTGCTTGCTCCATACCAAAATCTTCAAAAGAAAAGCTATACTCGGATTTATGCATGCGAGCATTGCGTTTGGCTGGTTTATGCTTATAATTATAGGACACATTGAGGTTGCATTATATGTACCTCAAAGAAATGGTGTACTTTATTATCCGGTATTTTTTAGATACTTTGTAAAAGAGGAGGGGG
Source organism: uncultured Muribaculaceae bacterium (assembly GCA_964649555.1). GTDB lineage: Bacteria > Bacteroidota > Bacteroidia > Bacteroidales > UBA932 > Egerieousia. Next base: position 9,219 of record CAZYQA010000011.1, on the reverse strand, counting down.
ATACTACTTTAAGAGGGGCATTCTTTTTCTTCCTGATGGATTTCTTCTTGTTATTGGTGCTTTGCGGTATCGGTTTAGCGGTATATAAAAGGATAAGATCAACTGCATTAGGAATGAGAAGAACCACACAGCCTTCGTTTGCAGATAGGGTTGCCCTAATTTGCTTATGGGCTATATTTCCTCTTAGATTATTAGCAGAGAGTTTTACAGCGGGGATAAGTGGGGGGAGTTTCCTTACAAAACCTATGAACTGGATGTTTGCCAGCTTCTTGGGAAATGATATGAACGTGCTCCCTACATGGTGGGCATATTCAATTGCATTAGGACTATTCTTTTTAGCACTCCCTTTCAGCAGATATATGCACATTCCCACCGAGGCTCTCCTTATTGTTCTGAGAAATGCGGGCTTAAAAGTCACACGCCCAAGAAAAGGGTTCTCCGAGGCTGAGATTTATTCTTGTTCTAGCTGCGGAATATGTTTGGACGCCTGCCCGATGAATACTCAAAAGAAAAATCTTAAATTTTCTACCGTATATTTTATCCGTTTCTTGCGCAGGCATAATGAGACAAAAATCAACGATATTGCAGATAAATGTATGATGTGTGGCAAGTGTGTTGAGTTATGCCCTGTAGGTATTAAATCTTGTGATATAAAGATGGCTCAGAGGGCAACGGTAACCAATGCCCATAAATACGATTATAAGCCCATTACCGGTGATATAGCTCCTGCTCAAACAAGTGATGCACCAAAAGATAATAAGGTTTTATATTTTGCAGGATGTATGACACACAGAACCCCTGCAATAATAAAATCTATGATTGATATTTTTGAAAAAAGTAATACTGACTATATCTTTGCAGACAAAGATGGGGGAGTATGCTGCGGAAGACCTCTGATGCTCGCCGGTAAAAAGGAAGCTGCTAGAGAGTTGATAGATGCAAATAGAAATCATATTCTTAACTCAAATGTGTGCACGGTAGTGTTGTCATGTCCTATATGCTATAAGATTGCTATTGAAGAGTATAACCTACAAGGGGTTGAGGTGCTACATCACACACAATTTATCAAGCAATTAATTGATGCAGGGAAGATTGAACTTGATAATTCAAGTGAAACACTTGTTTATCACGATCCTTGCGAGCTTGGGCGTGGGTGTAACATTTATAATGAGCCTAGAGAAGTAATCTCTAAAGTGGGTAATCTTACAACTGCAGAGAAAGAGCGTAAAGAGAGCATCTGTTGCGGTGGTAGCTTGGGAAGTATTACACTAAGCTATGATGATAGACAAAAAATTACACAAAACTCTATCAAAAATTTAACATATAATAATCCTCAAAAGATTATTACTGCTTGCCCTCTATGCTTAAAAACATATAATGAGCAGACAGAATTGCCTGTAGTTGATATAGCTCAACTAGTAAATGAAAATATAAAAATAACTAAATAAATAACTAAATTTATGTTTATTAATCCAACAGAATACATACTTAAAAACTGTAAAACTAAACGTCAATTTGAAGATAGTGGCTGGATGTTGTCTGATCCTGAATGCGCAGATCCTGCTCTTATAAAAGCTGTATATGCTAAGAAGCAAATCGAATTTAAAGATAATTCCTATGGTATATATAAATTTGCTGATTGGCTCCCTATAAACAGAATGCTTAATAACTCTTCTGCACCTGTTACATACAAAAGTAAAGGATTAGCTAAACATTTAGGTTTAGAAAATTTATACATTACTTTTTCGGGTTACTGGCCCGAGATAGGTGCTAATATGCAAACTTGCTCTTTCAAAGAGACTGAAGCATACTCTGTTTGTGGAAGATTGGATAGCGCTAATGATAAAATATTAGTAGTTGCATCTGCCGGTAATACTGCAAGAGCATTTGCAAAAGTTTGTTCCGATAATAATATAAAGATAGTTATTGCAATCCCTTTTGAGAATCTTAATGCTTTGTGGTTTAAAGAGCCTCTAAATGATTGTGTAAAAATTATCTGTTCACCCCCTAAAACCGATTATTTCGATGCGATAGCTCTAGCAGCTAAAGTATGCAAATCACCTAGATTCCTAGAGGAAGGTGGAGCAAAAAATGTAGCCAGAAGAGATGGTATGGGAACAACAGTTCTTTCAGCGGCACAAGTGATAGGGGAGATTCCTGATAGCTATTTCCAAGCTATCGGTAGTGGTACAGGTACAATTGCAGCTTACGAAGCTAACCTTAGATTAAAAGAGGATGGCAGATTTGGTGATAAAATTATGAAACTTATCCCATCTCAGAATATCCCTTTTATCCCAATGTATGATGCTTGGGTAGAGGATAGCAGAGATTTACTTCCATTTGATGAAGATGAAGCAAGGCATAAAGCATTGGAGATCCAAGCAAAGGTGTTATCTAATAGAAAACCCCCTTATTCGATTGCAGGTGGCTTATATGATTGCCTGAAAGCCTCTAATGGGGATATGGAAATTGCTACCAATCACGAGCTAAATGAGGGTTGCGCTTTATTTGAACAATTTGAAGGTAACGATATTTACTCTGCTGCAGGTGTAGCTGTAATAAGCCTTAAAAAGAGTATTGAGGCTGGTAAAATCTCAAAAGATGAGATCGTAATGCTCAACATTACCGGAGGTGGCGAAAAGAGATTCAAAAATGAAAACACTTATGTTAACATTGAACCACACCTAGTCTTAGACCCAAATTTACCGGAGCAGGCAATAATTGATGCGGTAGAAGGATTGTTTTAATCTTAACATAATTATATAAAATAACCCCCAAAAGCTATATGAAACTTTTGGGGTTGTTTTTTATGTGAGCAATTTATTCTTTATTTAACAGCTCTCTTAATTGTTTACCTAATTTTGTTAATCTATATTTTTGTAGACTACTATTGGGCTTGTTTGGGATAGTCATTTCTATATATCCTTTTTCTAAGGCAGGTTTTAAATAGCTTGAGCGGAAGTTTTCTCTATGTGAAAGACCTAGTTTAGTTTGGATTTCTTGCCTATCCATCTCCTTATTCACTATTCTAATAAGTTCTTTAACTTGCTCGGTAACTTGCTCGGTAACTTGCTCGGTAACTTGCTCGGTAACTTGTTCGGAAGTAGGAAATGTCATACGTAAAAAATTTTCTGTAAACTTAAAACATTCCTTTCCATAACTTCTCAAAATACGGGGAACACCAGAACCCAAATGTTCAACTAAGTCCAAATCTCTAAATACACGCATTAGTTCTTTATTGCGAGGCAATGAGTATCCTTCGAAAAACTCATTTTCAGTCATGCCCTGTGGCAAACCTCCAAAAGAAGTGATTTCTATCCTATCATCAAAAAATTCAAATTTAGGAGGGACCTCAATAGTATAGTCATTATGTACGATAGCATTAATAATAGCTTCTCGCAATGCAATAGGATTCCATAACTTTTTTTCCTCCCGCTCTTTAGACGTTATTTTAGCCAATGTTTTATTTTCTATCTCGATTTTATCCAACACTTGTTTAACTGCTTTAATTAATGAACAATAACCATATTCATTATTTTCCATTAAATCTACTCTGTCAAATCCATTATATTTGGCCACTTTTATAGATATTCCATTAATATCAGATAGCAAATACGCAACATAATTATATTGTCCTTCTTCTGTGAGTAATTCTAAGTTAGATGTAAATTGTTGATTTAAAATTTTCTTTGCACCTTCATAATAAATCTTAAGCTGTTCAAAAGTTAGATTTTGATTTGGAGATTTTATTTTACCAATAGAGTTTCTAATGCGTTTAGCAAATAAAGATTCAATCATCTTTGCTGGCATGGGTTCTGCAGCTGTTCCAATACGAATAAAAGTACCTTTCTCAGACATTCCAAACTTCTTGATATAATATGGTTTTTCTGGTCCACTCGCTAAAGTAATTTTAATTATATTTCTTGAATCAATAGTTTCTTCTATTACATCAAATAAACCCATGCAAGAAGGCATTATATTATGCTTCAGGCGATCTTTTATTTTGAGCATGTCTCCATCAATATCAGAAACTCCAACAATCTTACCTTTCTTATCAACTCCAATATAAATTATCCCCCCCTCACGATAGTTCAAAAAAGCGATTGCTTCTTTTTCTAAGTCATCAGTAAGCAGTTGTTTGTATTCTACACGATTGTTTTCTGGATTCATATGCTTATTCTTTGATCTATATGGATTCCCAATATGGGACTTTTTTATGATAAAAATAGATTATACCGTTAAATCTATTATATAATAGACATGTTTTACAAAGTTATTTATTTGAATTGAATTTCCTAATAAAAAAATAAACCCCAAAAGCTATATGAAACTTTTGGGGTTATTTTTGGTAACTATGTTTGTATTCAGTGTTATTTTACCTCTTCAAAATCAACATCTGTTACAGGCTCATCGTTGCTTGAGCTTCCGCCACCTTGTGCAGGGCCTTGTTGAGGTCCGGCTTGTTGTTGTGCGTTTGCTGCATTTTGCATATCAGCTGAAGCTGCTTGCCATGCTTCGTTCAATTCATTGATTAATTTATCAATTTCAGGAATATTAGCAGATTTGTGAGCCTCTTTTAGTTTGTTGGTAACATCCTCGATTCTTGCTTTTTTATCAGCAGGAAGTTTGTCGCCATGCTCTTTAAGGTTTTTCTCACTTTGGAAGATTTGAGCGTCAGCAGCATTTAATTTGTCAACTTTCTCTCTCTCTTCTTTATCTTTAGCCTCATTAGCTTTAGCTTCGTCTCTCATTCTCTTGATCTCATCATCTGATAATCCGCTTGAAGCCTCGATTCTGATTTTTTGCTCTTTACCTGTAGCTTTATCTTTTGCAGATACGTTTAAGATACCATTAGCATCAATATCAAACTCAACTTCGATTTGAGGAATACCACGAGGAGCAGGAGTGATTCCGTCTAAGTGGAAACGTCCGATAGTTTTGTCATCTTTAGCCATTGGTCTTTCACCTTGTAAAACGTGGATCTCTACCGATGGTTGGTTGTCAGCAGCTGTACTGAATACCTCAGATTTTCTTGTAGGGATTGTAGTATTAGCTTCGATAAGTTTAGTGAATACACCACCGAAAGTCTCAATACCTAAAGAAAGAGGAGTAACATCTAATAACAATACATCTTTAACATCACCTGCTAATACACCACCTTGTATAGCTGCACCGATAGCAACAACCTCGTCAGGGTTAACAGATTTATTAGGCTCTTTACCAAAGATTTTCTTAACAACCTCTTGGATAGCAGGGATACGAGTTGAACCACCAACTAATAAAACCTCATCAATATCTTTTGCAGTTAATCCGGCATCTTTGATTGCTTTTTCACATGGCTCAATAGTTCTGTGAATCAAGCTATCTGCTAATTGCTCAAATTTAGCTCTTGTTAGAGATACAACTAAGTGTTTAGGAATACCATCAACAGGCATAATATAAGGTAAGTTGATCTCAGTAGATGTTTGGCTAGATAATTCAATTTTAGCTTTCTCAGCAGCCTCTTTCAATCTTTGAAGAGCCATAGGATCTTTAGATAAATCTAAACCACCATTATCTTCTTTGAATTTCTCAACCAACCAGTCAATGATTACGTGGTCGAAATCATCACCACCTAAGTGAGTATCACCATTAGTAGATTTTACCTCAAATACACCATCACCAAGCTCAAGAACAGAGATATCAAAAGTACCACCACCTAAATCGAATACAGCAACTTTAGATTCTTGATTCTTTTTATCCAAGCCATAAGCTAAAGCAGCAGCAGTAGGCTCATTGATAATTCTTCTAACTTTCAAGCCTGCGATCTCTCCAGCCTCTTTAGTAGCTTGTCTTTGTGAGTCGTTAAAATATGCAGGAACTGTAATAACAGCTTCATTAACCTCTTGTCCTAAATAATCTTCAGCAGTTTTCTTCATTTTTTGAAGAATCATAGCTGAAATTTCTTGTGGAGAGTATAATCTACCGTTGATATCAATTCTTGGTGTATTATTTTCTCCTTTTACAACTTTGTAAGGTACACGTTTAATCTCTTTTTCAACTTGATCATAAGTCTCACCCATGAATCTCTTGATAGAGAAAATAGTGTTTTGCGGATTAGTGATAGCTTGTCTTTTAGCAGGATCACCAACTTTTCTCTCTCCGTTTTCAGTAAAAGCTACAACAGAAGGAGTTGTTCTTTTTCCCTCGCTGTTTATAATTACAGTAGGCTCATTACCCTCCATAACCGCAACACAGCTATTGGTTGTGCCTAAGTCAATTCCAATAATTTTTCCCATAATAAAATTCTCCTATTTTGATTATTTGTTTAATTGTTTCTAAATATAAATAACTAACATTTTAAACCTTTTTTGGTTCTCTGTAAATGCGAGTTTTGCAAGCCATAAACGCTAAGATTGTGCCAAATGAATTTTCTGACAATATGTCATATTTGCGCATCTCGTATATAATTTGTTGCTTTGCATAATATTTATAAAATATACGAATATGTCTGTAGAAGGGAAAAGCAGGGTTATTACAACCCATAAATTATTAGAAATGAAAGAACGAGGTGAAAAAATTGCTATGCTAACAGCTTATGATTACACCTCTGCAAAAATATTGGATGAAGCAGGGATTGATATTATTTTGGTGGGAGATTCAGCTGCAAATGTAATGGCAGGTCATCAGACAACTTTACCTATTACATTAGATCAGATGATTTATCATGCACAATGTGTATTACGTGCGACAAAGAATCCTTTAATTGTAGTGGATATGCCATTTGGATCATATCAAGGAGATTCTAAAGAGGCTGTTCATAATGCTATTAAAATAATGAAAGAGTCTGAAGCACATGCTCTTAAGCTTGAGGGGGGTGTTGAGATTCTTAATGCTGTAAAGAGAATTGTATCAACAGGTATTCCTGTGATGGGACATCTTGGGCTTACACCTCAATCTATAAATAAATTTGGTACTTATTCTGTAAGAGCAAAAGAGGAAGAGGAGGCTGAGAAATTAGTATCTGATGCCATAGAGCTTGAGAAAGCAGGATGTTTTGCATTGGTTTTGGAGAAGATTCCGGCACAACTGGCAAAAAGAGTAGCAGAAACGTTGCGTATTCCAATTATAGGGATAGGAGCAGGCAATTATTGTGATGGACAAGTTTTGGTGATGCATGATATGCTTGGATTGAACAATAACTTCTCTCCTAGGTTTTTAAGAAGATATGCAAATATGCATCAAGAGTACCTGAATGCTTTCAAAGCATACATAAAAGATGTGAAAGATTGTGATTTTCCATCAGACCAAGAGCAATATTAATTTTTAACAAAATAAAAAATGAGCGAAGTTTACAGAGATTTGACACAACAAGAGTTTGATGAAATAAAAAGTAGAATTCTTTTTGAAGATAATCATTTGTTGATTTTTAATAAAAAGCCCAGCGAAATTGTGCAAGCTGATATTACACAGGATGAGCCTTTGTGCACAACCTTAAAGGCTTTTATTTCTAAGAGAGATTCAAAGCCCGGTGGGGTTTTTTTAGGTGTAGTTCACCGTTTGGATAGGCCGGTTTCAGGTGTAGTGGTATTTGCAAAATCCTCTAAAGCCCTAGGTAGAGTGAATGAAGCTTTCAGAGATGGTAATATGCACAAAACATATATTGCACTTGTGTGTGGTAAACCTCAGGAGAGTGAAAAACTCCTGACACATTATCTTACCAGAAATGAACAAAAAAATAAATCTTACGCATCTTTAGTTCCAAAACATAATGCAAAAGAGGCAAGATTAAAATACAAATATTTAAAATCTACCGATAACTATCATTTATTAGAAGTGGAGCTTTATACAGGAAGACACCATCAGATAAGGGTACAGTTATCAGCAATAGGATGTGTTATAAAGGGGGATTTGAAATATGGTGCACCAAGATCAAATCCGGATGCAAGCATAAGTCTACACTCATATAAATTGGAATTTATACACCCTGTAAAAAAGGAAAAGATAGTTGTAACTGCTCCTCCGTTTGGATTAATGGGGAAAGTGCTATAAACTCTCTTCTCTTATTTGGGTAGAAGATATATTTACTTGTGGAGCATCCAGATAGGTTGCTCCATATTTTTTACACAGCTCTTGTGTATTATACCCCTCTCTTGGATATACCCATATCTGATACTTACTTAGAATCTCTTCCCCTTTATACCACTTATTAATTATTGATAAATTGTCGGCTCCCATAATTATAATAAACTTATCATTGGGATATTTTTTTTGCAACTCAGCAAGTGTATTATAAGTATATAGAGGTTTGGGCAAATGAAATTCAATATCCGAAACCTCAAACTTTTTGTTTGAGGGGAGAGGCTGTTGCAATATCTCTACAGATTTAATTTCATCCTCTGTAGAGTTAAACATACCTTTTTGTAATATAAAATTGAAATTGCTGCAATTAAGTAGATCTATAGAGCATTGCAAAGCCTCATATCTTTCGTTTGCATTCCCGGCATCCTGCTTTAGAGGGCTTTGAGGGCTAAGCACAAATTTAAGTGAATCAACACCCTCTTGTAATAAAACATATTTGGCGATAGTAATATGCCCTATATGCAGAGGGTTAAATGATCCGAAATAGAGTGCACAATTTCTACTCATCTTATTGATTGTAAAAGTCTTCTATGATTTTGTCTGCTTCCAGTAATGTTTTATTTAAATCATCATTGATTAAAATAACATCAAATTTATCAGAATAGCTTAATTCTTCAGATGCTTTCTCAACTCTTTTTTGAATTGCCTCTGAGGAGTCTGTTCCACGATTTAATAATCTTTCCTTTAAAACCTCAATTGATGGTGGTTGAATAAAAATAGCAAGAGCATTTTTCCCATATAATCTTTTAAGGTTTACGCCCCCTTTCACATCTATATCAAAAACTATAATATTACCTTTATCCCATATTCTTTGCACCTCAGATTTAAGTGTACCGTAATATGAGCCTGCATACACCTCTTCATACTCTATAAACTCTCCGTGCTTAATTTTATTTTCAAATTGATCACCTGTAAAAAAATAGTAATCTTTTCCATTCTTTTCTTCTCCTCTGGGGCTTCTGGATGTAGCGGAAATAGAAAACTCTAAAAAGGGATATTTCTTTAACAAATGATTGACTATTGTACTCTTACCTGCACCCGATGGCGCTGAAAATATTATAACTTTTTTATTCATAGTGCAAATATAACGCTTTTTAT
>CAZYQA010000010.1:0-19157 GCA_964649555.1 uncultured Muribaculaceae bacterium | reverse complement strand
TTTTATAGAATTATTGTCCTATTCTTCTAAATCTGGAGAAATTAAATGTTCAAATAATTTATATTCCAATGAAATAAATTATATTCTTAATCTTAATAATAGACTTCTTAAAGTAAATAGATTAATGGCATTAAAAGGTGTCATTAAATTGCTAGATAATGTTGGCTGGACTAAAGTAAATGTTTTAAAGCAAATTGATATTTGGAATAAAAAAGATGTTGACGGAACTTATAAAGAATATTGTGGAATTATTATATGGTACCTGAATAAAAAGATAACCCACATGTAATACTCCCCATCCTCAATACTCAATCCCCTTTCTGCTCATGATGCCGGTGTCGTATGGGTGTTTTATTTTTTGAATGAAGCTGATGTAGTGGGCGTGTTGTTTTATTTTTTCGGTTGCGCCACGTCCGGTTAAGACTAGCTCTAGGCTTTGGGGTTTGTTTATGATAAAGTTTTCTAGGGTCTGTTCATCTAAGAAAGAATCTCTTACGGCTATCAGGATTTCGTCCATGATTAAGAGGTCGTATTCTTCAATGGTTAGCATTTGTTGTATTTGCTCAATTGCTTGGTTTATTTGGAGGCGGGTGCTCTCTTCTGTAATATCTTTATTCAGGTGGGGGTGTCCTTTGGCGTAGTTAATTACCTTAGCACCAAGTTGTCTTAGGCTATCCATTTCTGTGTATCCGTATTTGTCTGGGTTTTTTAGGAATGATATATAGCATACTTTTAGTCCTCCTCCGATTGCTCTTGTGGCAAGCCCTATGGCAGATGTTGTTTTACCTTTTCCGTCGCCTGTGTATATGTGTACTAGCCCTTTCATGTTATTTTGTATCTAATGTTATTGCTTTTATTTTATTGTCGGAGTATTCTCCTTTTATGGAGTATTGCACTGGGGTGTTGAATATTGGCCCATCTGTGACAAAGGTGTGGAACTCTCCATTTTCTCCGCAAACATCGAAGTTGGGTATTTGTATCATTTTGCTATGCAAGCTCATACTTAATTCTTTTCCCAGAAGGAACTGATAAGATGGATTGTTTTGGATAGAGATGATTTTGGTGGTAAATCCGGCATCTATAAAATCTTTATATATGATATCGACATCTAAACCCCACAATGGAAAAATAGGAGTTATATTTAAGGTTTCGCACTGTTTTTCGAGCCAATCTTTGTGTTGTTTGAGGTATATGTCTCCAAAGATTCCATGTTTTATTCCGCTATCTTTTAGCTGATTAACGATTTTATGAAAATGGGATGTGTAATCACCGTCAACGGATTCTCGCACAAGGTTTATTCCTATGCACTCTGCTTGAGAGTACATTAATCTTTCGGAGATTTTGTGGGCGTTTCCATTTGTCCTATTCATATTTAATAGGCATGATACTTCGATTGGTGCGCCCGATTCTAGGAATTTGTATAGGGAAAAAGCACAATCTTTTCCTCCGCTCCATGAGACAAAAGCCTTCATTAGTAATAAATTTTATGGGAGAAAATTAAATGAAACGTTATGTGCTTCATAAAAACCTTAGTCCCGAAGTTCTTATTAATATTGTATGCTGATGCAGGTTTTCCGACTCGCTCCACAAAATTAGTACCTTCCCGAATAAATCAGTGGCTATTTACTAATTAGTTTATTATCTATTTTTTAGCGTAATAAGAGCTTACGGCTACGGGTATAGTTTTGGTTTCACACCAAATTCCCTTTCATCTAGCGGGGCAAAGATATATATTTTTCCAATTATTTATATTACTTTTGTATTCGGTTTAGTAATTAAAACGATGCAAGTTTTAATTCAAGGGAATCAGGTGAAAGTCCTGAACAGACCCGCTGCTGTAAATTCTAATCGTGAAGATTGTTTTAGAGTACTCTTAGCCACTGGTATTACCGGGAAGGCGCTCTAAATGGAATAAGTCAGAAGACCTGCTAAACTAATTGTTTTTGAGTAGATGCCCGGGGAATGGCTATGCTCGCTTACTATATTATTTATTATGAAAAAAATTATCGGCTTTTGGCTCCATTTAATTTGGGTGGCTATTTTGATTAGTTGTAATAGCAATTCGCAATCTGCGCATACTTCTGATAATACTCAATCTTTGGAGGGTATTAAGTATGCAAAAGGGTTTAATGTACAGGTAAAGGATGGTTATAAATTAGTTGAGGTGAAAGATCCTTCAGCGAGTACGGATATGTTGTATAAATATGCTTTTGTTAATACTGATAGTGTTATTAATAACATACCTGCAGGCTATACAATCATTAAAACTCCGGTTGAGAAGGTGATTTGTATGACTACTTTGCAACTGTCGGGATTTATAAAATTAGATGCTATTGATAAGATTGTGGGTATTACAAGTACCAGATTTATAAAGAATAGTAAAGTGAATGATGCTCTGGAGAGTGGGATGATTCATAAGATAGGAATTGAGGGGGAGTTTGATAGTGAGGTGATTTATTCAATTGATCCGGATGTTATCCTTATTTCTCCATTTAAGAGGGGGGGATATGATGCTCTTGAAAATATGGATATACCAATGATTTGCTATCTCGGGTATAAGGAGGCTTCCCCTTTGGGGCAAGCTGAATGGATTAAGTTTGTGGGAATGCTTACGGGAATGGAGGATGAGGCGGTTGAGATTTTTAATGAGATTGAGCATGAATATAATAAGCTAAAGGAGATAACAACTGATGTTTCTTATAGGCCTAAAATTTTGAGTGGTGAATTGCATTCGGGTAATTGGTATGTTGTGGGTGGAAATAGTTATTTGGCTCAGATATTCAGAGATGCAGGGGGAGAGTACTTTATGGTGAATGATAATGAATCGGGAGGTTATTATTTAGATTATGAGACTGTTTATGCGCAGGGGCATGATTGTGATTTTTGGAGAATTGCAAATAGTCATAAGGGTGCTTATTCTTATGATATATTGAAAAGTGCCGATTCAAGGTATCAAGATTTTAAGCCATATAGAGATAAAAAGGTAATTTATTGTAATATAAGGGATAAACCTTTCTACGAGAATACACCTATGGAGCCGCATGTAGTATTGGCTGATTTAATTAATGTGTTTCATCCCGGCTTGCTTGATAATCATCAGGCTGTTTATTATGATTTATTAGATGAATAGGACGATTATAGTTTTTTTATCGGTTTTAGCTTTAGCCGTTTTACTTTTTCTTCTCAATTTGGCATTGGGGACAATAAGTATTCCATTCGGGTCTGTGATAGGGATTATTTCGGGAGATGAGTTGCAACCTATGGTGTGGAAAAATATTGTTATAAAGTCGAGGTTTCCGCAAGCTCTTACCGCTATATTTGCTGGGGCAGGGCTATCTATCAGCGGCCTTCAGATGCAGACTGTTTTCAGAAATCCATTGGCAGGCCCCTCTGAACTGGGTATAAGCTCCGGGGCTAGCTTGGGGGTAGCGTTTGTTATTTTACTTTCTGGGAATATTTTTGGTGGCACATTAATAAAGATGGGCTTTGCAGGGGAGATTGCAATCTCTTTAGCAGCAATTTTGGGAGCAATGGCGGTGATGGTCATTATTTTAACTATCTCGCAATATGTTAGTGGAAATGTCACCTTGCTGATTATTGGTGTAATGATTGGGTATATAGCTACTGCGATAATAGGTGTACTGAAATTTTTTAGCTCGGATGAGGATGTGCATGGATATGTTATTTGGGGGCTGGGGAGTTTTTCTAAGGTGTCAGGTGGAAATATTTATCCATTTATTACTTTAATGATAATATTGATTCCTTTATCTTTTCTACTAATTAAAACCTTAAATTTATTGTTGCTGGGTGAGGGGTATGCTAAGAGTTTGGGGCTTAATCTTAAGACCTCAAGGAGGTTTGTTATTCTGAGCTCTTGCACTATTACTGCAATTGTAACGGCATATTGTGGCCCAATTGTGTTTTTGGGATTGGCTGTTCCCCATTTATGCAGATCGATATTTATTACATCTGATCATAGAGTTTTAATGCCAGGAGTGGCTCTTACCGGAGCAACTTTAGCATTGCTATGTAATCTTATTGCGAGGATGCCGGGGTATGAGGGGGCACTTCCTATAAATTCGGTTACCGCTTTAATTGGTGCTCCAATTGTAATATCTGTTTTATTTAGTAAGCAAAGAAAACAAACTTTAGGATAATGTATAAAAATAAGACTATAGAGCTTGTTGATCTGAGTATCGGATATAAAGATAGTAAGAGTGTTAAGGTTGTTGCAAAACATCTTAATGCTAGTATTTATGCAGGAGAGCTGACATGTATTTTAGGTGCAAATGGAGTTGGAAAATCAACTTTGTTGAGAACTCTTACACTGCATCAGAAAAAGTTGGGAGGGAATATTTTGTTCAACGGAAATAGTATTGATCAATATTCTCAAAAAGATTTGGCTACTCTTGTGAGTGTTGTGCTTACAGAAAAGATTGATATTAAAAATATGACAGTACATAATCTTGTATCGCTTGGGAGAGCCCCTTATACTAATTTTTGGGGGGCAATAAGTGAGCAGGATCAGAGTATAATCAATGAATCTATAAGGCTGGTGAAGATTGAAAATCTGGCAAATAGGTTTATAAATACGTTGAGTGACGGAGAGAGGCAAAAAGCTATGATTGCAAAGGCTTTAGCGCAACAGACTCCTGTTATTTTACTTGATGAGCCCACTGCATTTTTAGATTTTCCAAGCAAAGTGGAAATGATGCAGTTGTTACATAGTTTATCCAGAAAGACTGGCAAAACGATATTTTTATCTACGCATGACCTTGATTTGGCTTTGCAGATTGCCGATAAAATTTGGTTGATGGATGAGCAGAAGAGTATAAAAACGGGTGTTCCCGAAGATTTATCTTTGAATGGCATTCTGAGTGATTTTTTTGAGCGGAAAGGGATATGTTTTTGTAAAGAGACCGGCTTGTTTAGAGTTGAGAATTCTACTCGCGATTGGGTATCTATTTATGGGGGAGGGAATATCTCAATGATGGTTAAGAAGGCTCTATTGAGGTATGGGATAAAAGGGATAGATGTAGCAGACATGAGTGAGGCTAAGATTATAATTGAGGATAAAATACAAATGAGGGATTCTGATAATAACCTGAGGGAGATAAAAGATATTGAGACTCTATTAAATAATCTTGTATTATGATACTAATTTTCGGTGGTACAACAGAGGGGAGAATTGCTGCCAATGTGTGTGATTGTGCAGGCAAAAAATTCTTTTACTCTACAAAGAATGGTTCACAGAATATTAATGTAAAAAACGGATGCATTATTTCTGGGGCTATGGATAGTGCAAGTATTGTGAAGTTTTGTGCAGATAATAATATCAAACTGATAATTAATGCTGCTCACCCTTTTGCAAATGAGTTGCATAATAATATTTCTAGTGCTTCTGTGCAGCTGAAGATTGATGTTATAAGGCTGGAAAGGGGGGCTTGCGAGAGTGATTATAAAGGTATTATTAGAATTAATACTATTGTTGATGCTGTGGATTATATTTTATCTCATGGCATTAAAAAGGTGTTGGCATTATCAGGTGTAAACTCGGCTAAGCACCTTACCGGGTTATCGGGCTCTTGTGATGTTTTCCTGCGAATAATGAATTTAGAGGAGTCTAATAGAATTATTAAGGATTGCGGATTTCCTATTGAGAATATTATTTATTATGATATTAATGATGATAGCAGAGATGTAGAGGTATTTAATAAAGTTAATCCCGATTTAGTTATTATAAAAGAGAGTGGAGAGAGTGGGGGATTTGAGGATAAAATTAAGCTGGCCGAGAAGTTTGATATTCCGGTACTATTATTATCCAAACCTAAGTTAAGAGAATTTAAAGCTACGGTATTCGGAGAGGTGGGGCTCAGAAAAAATATTGAGAATTTGTTGCCGGGATTTTTTAATTTAAGAATAGGTTTTACAACAGGTACCTGTGCTACTGCTGCCGCTTGTGCCGCTCTGATTACTGTTTTATCAAAAACGAGCTGTGATTCTGTGGAGATAGATTTGCCAAAAGGGGAGAGGGTAAAACTTAATGTTAAAAGCAATTTATTGGGATTGGATAGTGCGGTATGCTCAATAATTAAGGATGCCGGGGATGACCCTGATGTTACAAATAATATTGAGATTATTGCCTCTGTGAAGTTGAATAAGATGTCTGATTATATAAATATTATTGGAGGAGAAGGGGTAGGGAGAGTCACTTTGCCCGGCTTGGGGCTTGATATTGGTGAGCCTGCAATTAACAGAGTGCCAAGAGAGTGCATGATTCGCAATATTGAGCTGATTACTCAGTATTATGGCTACTCTTTGGGAGTTGATGTGGAAATTTCTGTACCAAAAGGGAAAGAGATTGCACAGAGAACTTTTAATAAGAGATTGGGGATTATTGATGGAATCTCTATTTTGGGTACCTCCGGAGTAGTGCGCCCTTTTTCTAATGAGGCTTTTATAGAATCGATTCAGAAGCAAATTGAAATATCCAAAGCTATCAACGGAGGAGATATTATAGTTATTAATTCTGGTGCTAAGAGTGAAAGATATATGAAGGCTCTTTATCCCCATTTGGATGAAATTAGCTTTGTACATTATGGTAATCTGATAGGGGAAACAATAAAACTAGCTGCAGCCAATAAAATTAAAAGCGTAGTGATGGGAATAATGATTGGAAAGGCTGTAAAACTTGCATCGGGGAAACTTGACACGCATAGCAAAAACTCCTTAATGGATAAAGAGTATATTGCCGCGATAGCTAAAAAAGCAAATTGCTGTAATGATATTATAGATAAGATTTATAATATCACTACAGCAAATCAGATTTTTGATTTATTACCCCCTCACCACAGATTCTTTACTTTGATAAAGCAGGAGTGCTACAATGTTTGCAAACCTCTTTTGCCGGAAGGAGAGCTTACCGTCGTTGTCATTCCCATCTCTATTCTCTAAACAGATGCTTGAAATCGTGATGGTATAATCTTGATAGCCCCTCTCTATTATCAATGGCATCGCCTACTACAATCATTGTTGTAAGGGTTAAATTATTTTCTTTGATTATTTGAGCAAGATCTTTGAGTTTGCCTCTAAAGATTTTCTGATCTTTCCATGTGAGTTTATAGCAGGCTGCAACGGGGGTTTCGGGAGAGTAATGTTCAAGTAGCTCTTTTTGTACATTATCTACTACCGAGGCACTTAAGAAGATGCACATTGTGCTTTGGGATCTTGCAAGTAGGCTTAGTTTCTCTTTTTCGGGCATTGCGGTTCTCCCTTCACCTCTTGTGAGGATAATTGTTTGTACCTTCTCGGGTATTGTAAATTGAGAGTTTAGTGCTGCTGCCGCCGCTTGAAAAGATGAGATACCGGGAGTGATGTGATATGACATATTATATTTGTCAAAATAGGCCATCTGCTCTTGGATTGCTCCGTAAATACATGGGTCTCCGGTATGTAGCCTTACAACAAGTTTTTTATTGTTATAATACTCTTGCATGATTTGAAATTGCTCCTCTAGGTTTAATGATGCGGAGCTTACTACTTTTGCTCCAGGTTTTGCGTAATATGTGAGCTCAATAGGGACAAGGCTCCCCGCATATAAAATTAGATCTGCCGATTCTAAGAACCTTTTACCTTTTACCGATACCAACTCGGGGTCTCCTGGCCCTGCTCCAACTATCTCAATATGCCCTGTTCTGATAGCATCTTTGTTTATTGCCAGCGCAAATGTAAAATCGTTACCATCACTAAGTTTGCCTTTTTGTTTCTCTAATAAGAGCACCCCCTGGTTTGCACTCTCTATTGCAGAACTTTCAGATACACTAGGTGTTCCCGTTACTTGCTCTACGATATTTGACGGGTTTGGAACTTGTACTTCTTTTAGTGTTTCTGAGCCATATATCCTGATTGGTAAATTATTGAGTTTTGCAGCTATATCATGTATTAGCTGCTCATCTTTTTTAATATCTACAGTGGATATATCGCTTATGGATTCAATTGAAAAGTTGCTCTTTTTAAGGGTCTCTTTTATATATTCGAATACCCCTTCGGAGCTGCACTTTTCTCGGCACCCTATACCTAAATGTAATACTTTAGGTCTGAAAATTAGCGCAGGTATTTCGAATCCGTATATTAATGGGGTTACTGCTATGATTAATTTATATTTGCTTTGTGGAATTTTTTCGTAGCTGTAATATATATCAACATTGTCAGGTTTAGTATTTTCAAGAAATTCTGTTCCCTTGTCTTTTATATCTAAAAGTAGAGCGACAGATTCTTGATTTACAAATGAGAATATGGCGTTGTTTAATGTGGTGTTGTTTAACTGTACTTGCCAACCAAATTCTTCGGCTAGAGTATCAATACTCCATATCCCTTCATTATCACTTTGGGTTGTGATGATTGGTAGTGCTCCCAGATCTCTTGATATTTTAAGCGCAATCTTGTTTGCTCCACCAATATGCCCCGATAGTAATGGAATTACATATTTGCCTGTTGAATTTATACATAATACAGCCGGGTCATTATATTTGCTCTCTATATATGGAGCAATATATCTGATTGCTATCCCTGTAGCTCCAATAAATATTATTGTCTGATAATTATAGAAGTTCTCTTTTATCCAAGTGGAAAAAGATTCTATTTGAGTTACATTATCCAAATTATGTTTAGAGAAAATTGTGAAGTTATTTTCTTTCTGTATCTCTAATGCTACTTTATGTCCCGCTTTAGAGATTAACAATATTGCTTGATTTCTCATTTAATTTAGATTTTATTATTGTTATCGGATTATGATTATCTATGTTTATTTTAAATTGATTCACTATTTCAAGGTTATTTAATTCAATAGCTTCAATTAATGTTTTGTATCCAGCCTCATTTACAGAGTTGAATACAATATTGCACTCTTTATTTATTTTTCCTGCCAATTTGGTAATCATCTCTTTTAGCTTTCCCCCATGCCCTCCAATAAATACAGCATCTGGCGCATCAAGAGAATCAATATTTACATTGCAAAAATCCCCTATAATTACTTTTATTCCCGGAGTATGGAATTGCTTGGTGTTTTTTTCTATGATGCTCTTACACTCTTCCCTTATCTCAAATGATGTTATATCTAAATGGGGAAATTGAGTTTTAGCCTCAATAGAGATTGATCCTGTGCAGAAACCTATATCCCAAAATCTCTTTTTTTGTTTTAAATCCAGTTGAGAGAGTGTAGCTAATCTTATTGGCATTTTTGTTATCATCTTTACTCTCCCATCAAGTAGTTCAAACTTATTATCGGGGATACCGAAATATTGCTCTAGGCTATATTGCTTTTTAAGTATTATATTATTTGGGTATTCAAATTCTGTATTGCAAGCCTCCTCTAATGACATTTCCCTCACCCTCTCTTTTTGAGCGTTTCCAAGAAGTTCCCCAACGCATATTTGGTAATTTGCAAATCCATAATCTATCAACCTGCCGGATATTGTTTGGGGGGTATGCTCTTTATTATCTGTCAATACCCCTATTAATTCTTTACCCGAAATTAATGCTTCATCCAGTTTTGCCCATGCTCTCCCTGTTAATGATACTACATGCATTTGTGCGTAAGGGGTAACTAGTTTGTGTGCAAGTATTTGCAGTGAGTTAAAATATGGATAGGTAGTGATTTTGGCTTGCGGAAGATATTTTTTTAATGTGGATGCAAAACCATAGAAAAGAGGATCTCCCGATGCGAAAATAATTACTTTTTTATGGAGTGAATATGCGTTTATAACATCAGATATTGGAGTTACAATATTAATCCAAGAGTACCCTTTTGGCAATAATGTTTTTACAATATCATGATGTCTGGTTCCACCTGAAAAGATGGAGTTGCTATTAATGTGTTCTAGAATTTCTTTGGAGAAATGGGGTGCTCTAGAGTCGTCTATACCAATTACGATAAATTCCATTTTATAAATCTTTTCCCGGGCGCATTAATTGTGCATCGTCATAAGTTAATATTGAATTGACTATTGTTGCCGCTATGTTACTCCCACCTTTTCTCCCTTCAACTATTATCTTAGGCACATCTTTGAAAGTTTTTGCCATGTGCTTCGATTCTTGAACATTCACAAATCCTACCGGAGATACAACCATTCCCGCCGGAGATGCTTTGCCTCTCTTGATTAGTGTACATAGCTCCATTACTGCCGTAGGTGCATTTCCAAATACATATAACGCGTTGGGGTGCTCTTGTGCTGCTATTCTGATTCCGGCCTGAGTTCTTGTAATACCTGTTTTGGCTGCAAGCTCAATTGCTTGTGGTGAGTCTAAGTAGCATTTTACATCAATCCCAAGCCTTGCTATTGCCCCTTTTCTTATCCCCGATTTCACCATTGTTACATCTGTGATAATAGTATCGATCTGCCCCTCCTTTACCATTTTATATAATTCGGATACCGCATCTTTTGTAGTAAAAAGAATATCCTCCATCTCAAAATCTGCTGTCGTATGAATAGCATGTAAGAGTGCCCATTTTTTGTCCAAATCAATATCAGGGTTTTTAAGCTCTTTTGTAATCTTGCCAAAGCTCTCCATCATTATCTTTTGCCCTAGCTTGATCTCTTCCACTTCATATTTATTGTAATAGCCCCTAGGTGTTATCAGTTTATTATCTTTTGATATAAATGTGCTAGAATTTCCTATGATTACAATCGTTAGCATATCAATTTGTTCGGGGTCAAATGCTCCTAATGTCGTGATTGTTATCTGCTCACCCTCTCTTCCTGCATTTTTTATATATCCCACAGGTGTATTTTCATCTTGATTCTCTAAAAAGAGATCTTTTAATCTATGCAATTGCCAGTATCTTCCATTGCTCTTTGGATTATATATCGCGGTAATAAAATCTGCCTTTGCAGCAGCTTCTATTCTTTTTTCAATTTTACCCCATGGGGTAAGCAAATCGGATAATGATATAATACAAAAATCGTGTCCGATAGGGGCTCCAAGAAGTGATGCCGCCTTTTGGAATGCGCTTATTCCGGGGAAGACATTTATATTTATTTCACTTCCTAGCTTCTCCTTCATCTCATAAATAAGTGGAGCCATACCATATATTCCTGAGTCACCAGAGCTTATAACACAGATGTTTTTACCTTTCTCTGCTAGCTCGAATGCTAGTTTTGCCCTCTCAATCTCTTGTTTCATTCCGGTATTAATGCACTCTGCATGTTGTGGAATAAACTCTTCGATGAATTGAAAATAGTGATTGTACCCAATTATCACATCACTCTCTTTTATCACATTTATCACGCTATAAGTGATATTGTCAATGTCACCCGGGCCAATCCCCACAACATTAATTTTACCTCTGCTCTCTTGCATATTTACTCTTTTTTGTATTTATATCTAGATGTTCATTTTCCATTGCAAAAATTATGTGCGATATATAAATATCTCTGACATATTTATTTTCTCCCAAACCGTTCATATATATATCCACCTCGTACCCTTTATCTTCTAATGCCTGCTTCCATTCAATAGCAATATCATTCTTTGCATGCTCACCCGCAACAAACATCAAAGGGGCAAGCAGTACTCGTTTGTTTTTCTGGCTATCCAGTTTTGCCAGTACCTGATCAATTGTAGGATACCCCTCAATCGTTCCCACGTGCCAATTCTGCTTACCATTTATTTTTAATATATAATCAAGCATTGCATAAGTTGCTGTTGCAGGTGTGTATGTTCCGTGCCCAATAAGTACCACTGATCCCTCTTTTTCAGGCAACTGTGATTCTATCGCAGATATCAAATCATAGTGATCATCAGGAGTATATAATAGGGGAGTGCCTATTCTTATCTCTTTGAATTTATCTTTATTTAATTTGATATCATGTCTTAAAGATTCCATTTCCACCCCATCAATGATATGTGAAGATTGCACTACTAAGTGGGTGCACCCTTGTTCTCTCAATATATCCATTGCCTGCTCAGGAGTATATTTTTTTATTCCTTCTTTAGCCAACTTATTAATCACAATCCTTGAACTGTATGCATCTAAAAAAATGTAATTTGGAAACTTATCTGATATTTCTTTATTCAATTTATCAATACATTTTTCTCTGGTATCTTCATGTGTAGATCCGAAATGTACTGCTAAGATTCCCAATTTGTCATTCTCTTCTAGCATTAAAGGATTATGTTTATAGTTCGTTTTTTGTGCGCAAATATTATTGCTGAATAATATTAAAAGAATAACACAGTGTATTCCAATTAGCTTCTTTTGAAAATAATTCATTGCCTAATTAATTAAATTTTAAGTAAATAAATTCAGATTTTATGGCAACGTGAAAAGAATATATCTGCATCTCTTAGCCCATACCCCGTAGACTATAAAATCTGTATACAAGGCAGGTCTTCTGACTTATCCTCTTTAATGCGCCTTCCCGGGTTACCCAGTGGCATTAGATACATTAAAGTTTTGTAGGATTTACAGCAGCGGGAACTGTTCAGGATTTACACCTGATTCCCTTTTAATCTATAACCGCAGGAAATGTGCGACTTTAGAACCATTGCATAGCAAAAGTATAAACTATTTTTATTTCTGCCAAATATTATCACTTTTGAAAAGATGAAGGAGCAGAATCAGATAAATATGACATAAATATCTTTCTTGGTATTCTGTTTTTTTGTAAGTTTGTAACATGTTTAACTATATAGCTTTAACTGTATGAAAAAAATACTAAGACTATTTCTTTTTGCGTTACCGATAGCTCTTTTTATGGCATCTTCTTGCGCGAATCAAAATCCATCAAATCTTATTAAAACTCAAACTCCGCCAAGGGCAGAGGGGCAGACAGATGTAATTCAGCTTACATGTGCTCCAATAGATACTGTTAGGGTTGGATTTATCGGGCTTGGAATGCGTGGCCCGGGAGCTGTGCATCGTTTCACTCAGATACCGGGTGTGCAGGTAAAAGCTCTGTGCGATATTCGCCCTGAGAGGGTTGAATATACTCAGCAAATTTTGGAGAAAAACGGTTTTCCGCAAGCTGCCGGATATAGTGGGAGTGAAGAGGCTTGGAAAGAGCTTTGTGAAAGGGATGATATTGATTTGGTTTATATCGCTACAGATTGGAAAACTCACGTGCCTATGACTTTATATGCTATGGAGCAAGGTAAGCATGTAGCTTGTGAGGTGCCTGCTGCTATGAATTTGGAGGATATTTGGGCTGTTGTGGATATGGCTGAGAAGACAAGGAAACATTGTATTCAATTAGAGAATTGCGTTTATGATTTCTTTGAGCTTACAACGCTTAATATGGCTCAACAAGGTGTTTTTGGAGATATCTTGCATGTTGAGGGGGCTTATATTCATAATCTTAATGAGTTTTGGGATGCTTATTATAATGATTGGAGATTGGAGTATAATAAGGAGCATAGAGGGGATATTTATGCTACTCATGGAATGGGTCCTGCTTGCCAGTTGTTGAATATTCATAGAGGTGATAAAATGAATTATCTTGTATCGATGGATACTAAAGCAGTTGCAATTCCCGAATTTATTAAAAAGAAAAGAGGCGAGGATGTGAAGGATTTTAAGAATGGTGATCATACTATGACAATGATTAAAACAGAGAATGGTAAAACTATTCAGATTCAGCATAATGTGGCGAATGTGAGACCTTATAGCAGAATGTATCAATTAACCGGGACAAAAGGTTTTGCAAATAAGTACCCGACAAATGGTTATGTTTTAGATACAGAGCAAATGGATCAAGATGTTAATCCGGATCATGAGAATTTATCATCTCACAGCTATTTGCCAAAAGAGGTTAAAGATGCTTTGATGGCTAAGTACAAACATCCGATACATAAAGAATTAGAAGAGACTGCTAAGAAAGTTGGTGGACATGGTGGAATGGATTTTATTATGGATTATCGCTTGGTTTATTGTTTGCAAAATGGTTTGCCGCTGGATATGGATGTATATGACCTTGCTGAGTGGTGTTGTTTAGCGCCTCTTACTGCTGTTTCTTTGGAAAATAATTCTGCACCTGTAGAGATTCCCGATTTCACTCGCGGCTCTTGGAACAAATTAGATAAATTAGAGTTTGCAACAGTTAATAAATAGCAGATGGATAAATTGAAGCATATTGCAGATGAATTCCTCTTAGAAGGGGTGGTTTCAGAGATAACTCCTTTGGGAGAGGGATTTATAAATGACACCTATGTTGTGAAAACTCAGGGCGATAGCCCAAATTATATTTTACAACGTAAGAATCATAATATTTTTCCCAATGTTCCACAAATGATGGAAAACATTGTAAATGTTACTAATCATATTAAGAAAAAAGTTAAAGATCCTCTAAGGGAAACTCTTACGGTTATTTTTACAAAAGATAATCTTCCATATTATAAAGATTCTGAGGGCAATTTTTGGGCTGCCTGTTTATTTATCCCTAATACAATTACTTATGATAAGGCTGATACTCCGGCTTTGGCTTATCAAGGAGGTTTGGGAATAGGGGAGTTTCAGACGCTTTTGCAAGATTTTACAACACCTTTATATGAGACAATTAAGGGGTTTCATAATATAAGATGGAGATTTGAGCAATGGGATGAAGCTCTTAAAAATGATAAAGCAGGGCGAGTGAAAGATCTTTCAGAGGAGATTTCTTGGATTGAGAGTAGGAGAGGAGAGATGCTTGCTTTTTGGGAACTTGTGGAGAATGGTACAATTCCTACAAGGGTTACTCACAATGATACTAAGATCAGCAATATCCTTTTTGATGCCGATACAAAAAAAGTGCTTTGTGCTATTGATCTTGATACCGTAATGAGTAGCACCTCTTTAAATGATTTTGGTGATGCTATCCGCTCTTATACAAATACAGGGGCAGAAGATGATACTCCCGATAAGGTGAGTATGAGTATTGAAATGTTTGAAGCCTATGCAAAAGGGTATTTAGAGGTGAGAAAGGATAGTTTGACGCAATCCGAGAAAGATTGGTTGGCATTCTCTGCAAAATATATTACCTATGAGCAAGTTCTCCGTTTTCTAATGGATTATATTGATGGTGATACATACTATAAAATAAAGTGCCCTAATCATAATTTGATTAGGACACATGCGCAGTATGCGCTTTTACAAAGTATGGAAAATCAGTTTGTTAAAATGAAAAGTATAGTTGCTTCGCAAGTTTTATCAAATGGCTGATTTTGTGTGTGTTAAGCTTTTGGTTTTAGCTTATTTGTTAAATTCTAATAAGCTAAGTTTTTGAAAAAGAGGGTTTTGATAAAACTTGCGTTGCAAGTAAGTTCAAAGAAACGATTTAGCTTTACTGAATATCAAGTTGAAGGTTTCGTCAACAAGTTGAGGTTCGGCACGTCCGTTTAAAGGGAAAGGAGTTTGATGTGAATAGTTATACGGCAGATCAAGCTCCTCTACTATTTTTGAATTTTGTTTGCCTACGCATATTTTTGCGCCATAAGCCGGTATAACAGTATCAGCTTTTAGTGAAAGAATCTTTACCCGATCTTGTGCTCTGGTATAAAATAACTCTCGCATCGTTTTTCTTCTTTGATTCATAAGCATGGCTATAAACCATTCATCCATAGTGTCTTTCTTGATACCGTTGAAATCTCCGATATAGTAATCTCTTACCTTGGTAAAAGCATCTTCGTCCATAATGTCTTTTGCAACACCATTCATATATTCAAAAAGACTCCCGCCGCAGAAAATAAATAATTTGCTATTGGATAATAAGTTATCCGGATTAAAAGGGAACATTACTTGTGAAATAAATCCACCGATAGAGTAGGCAAAAAAGTTTATATCGCAGCAGCTATTAAATAGCGGATGCTTCCCCTCTCTGATCTCCTCTAAAAGCTGCCATACATTATAAATGGATTCTCTACCGGATATATAAAATCTTTCGGGGCTCACAGAGAGACGTGAGCTGAGGGCTACATTGCAAAAAGTAGAATTATAAAGCTCCTTATTTGCCGTTTGCCTTTTTACAGCCCATTGCATAAGCCAACGAGGTGTATGCCATTCGGCAGGAGTTCTATTCATGTGAAATGCTATAGGGAATAATATAACGGGAGTACCATCTGCATTTGCTAATTCCTCTGCCCATGTAAGGTATTTCTCCCATGTACGTTCATTCAATCCGTGTAGCAAAATAATAGCTTTATTGCTTTTGCTCTTTCCCTTAGGATTGAAAACCCAATAATTAAAAGAATTATTTTCTGATATCTGGTAATCAGCATTAGTGCAAAAATCTGTTTTGCCTATTAAGTGTTGCAAATCCATTATATCTTCATTCCCCTTTGTTTGGTTGAATCTAAATGGAATGATGTCAATTTTTACATCTGAAATTTCACTTGTATGAATGGGGTTTACAAGTGAAAGCAATTTTTGGGTTCTAGTTTTTAGATTCATAGCTTTTTTATTGCAAATGAACCTTAGTTGCTATATTTATGCAAATAAATGGTGTTAGCACTATATTTTTGTGGCAAAATCTTACTATTTGGGGTGAAAAGTTGTTATATGAGATGAATAATTTGATGATTAATTTCTAATTTTGCTTAAAACCTTTTCCACATGAATTTTATTGAGAGAAATATCCCATCCTATATCTATAAAAAATCAAATTTGATTTCTCTTGTTCTTTTTACAGCAATTTTCGCACTCTTTTTTATTAACCTATATGAGCCGTTTAATTCGTCCGAATGGTATAATATGTCGAAGTTTGAATACTTATTATATTCGAGCCTTTTGATATTAGTAGGAGTATTGATAGTTGTGATAAGTAGGTTTTTTATGTATTTCTATGTACAGGTTGCACCCATTACATATTTAGGCTATGGAGTGTGGATTTTGATTGAGATAATCTTTATGGCAGCTTTATATGCTCTAATTTCTTATATATTGGATGGATATATTTCATATACCCAATCTCTTGAAAATTCACTCGTAAATACAGCTTTAATATTGCTACTTCCATATTTTATTATGCACCTGTATTTTGCTTTCCAAGAAAAAAACAGGCAATTACAGCAGCTTAAGGATTCTGCAAATCTGCTAAATGAGCATGTACATGAGAGGGATATAATCTCTTTTTCAGATACTAAAGGTGAATTGAGATTATCTATAAAGACAAACACTCTATTATATATAGAGTCTGCGGATAATTATCTGGAAATATGGTATATAGGGCAAAAGGGGGTGACTAATTATCTGTTAAGAAATACTCTTAAAAATGTAGAGGAAAAATTCATTGATACAAATATTATCAGGTGTCATAGATCCTATATGGTGAACTTCGATCAGGTGAAAGTTGCTAAAAAAACAAAAAACGGAATTTTCCTTGACCTTGGTATTGAAAAGGTGCCGGAAATTCCCGTTTCTAAAAGTTATGGAGAGAAGGTAACTAAATGGTTAATCTCTTCTATGAGCTAAATTACTCCGCTTCCAATCATTTCTTCATCTTGTGGAGCGTACCATGCTGCAAACTGCCCCGGTGTGATTCCACGTTGAGGCTCATCAAATACGATGTAAAGAGCATCTTCTTGTTGTATTAGTAATGCTTTTTGTAATGGTTGGCGGTATCTAATCCTTACAAGATATTCTCTCTGCTCTCCAGCCTGCATTTTAAGATCTTCTCTTATCCAATGTACCTCGTTGTTCTCAATTTTTAGAGCTTTTCTATATAGCCCCGGATGGCTTTGTCCTTCTCCTACATATATAGTGTTGGTGTCAATATCAATAGATATTATAAAAATTGACTCTTTATGCCCACCGATATTTAATCCTTTTCTTTGCCCTATAGTATAAAATTGTGCACCATTATGTTTGCCAATAATTTTACCTATGTTCTTGCCATCAGCTACGGTATAATCAACAGGAGCTGAGATTTGTTCCAACTCTTCTTGGGAGTAACTCTCTTTTAAGCCATTTTCTAGCCCATGAGTCTGAATTTTATCAGGATACTCATCCTTGAAAATTTCGATAACTTTACCCTCTTTAGGCTTTAATTTTTGTTGTAAAAATACAGGAAGATCAACCTTGCCAACAAAGCAAATACCTTGCGAATCCTTTTTCTCTGCACTTGGCAAGCCTGCCTCAGCCGCTAGTCTTCTCACCTCCGGCTTTGCAATATCTCCAATTGGGAATAGGGCTTTGGATAGTTGTTTTTGAGTTAATTGGCAAAGAAAGTAGCTTTGGTCTTTATTTTTATCATCACCTGCAATAATACGATATATTTTCTCCCCATTTTCATTGGTAAATTCATCTTTCTTGCAATAGTGCCCGGTTGCAACATAATCAACTCCTAAGTCTAATGCGCATTTTAGAAAAGCATCAAACTTGATCTCTCTGTTACATAAAACATCCGGATTAGGAGTGCGCCCTTTTTCATACTCACTAAACATATAATCTACCACTCTTTTGCGGTAAACATCACTTAAGTCTACAAAGTGAAATGGGATCTCGAGCTTCTTTGCTACCATCTCTGCTACCACTCTATCCTCTTCCCATTCGCAATCTCCGTGCAAAGTACCTGTAGTATCATGCCAGTTTTGCATAAATAGTGCTACAACATCATGTCCGGCTCTTTTTAATAGAAAAGCTGCTACACTTGAATCAACTCCTCCCGATAAACCAACTGCTATCTTCATACGTTTTATATATATCTTTATTATGATCCTGTCTAAAATAAATTTTAGACAATTTATTGTAATAAAGATGCGATAAATTAGGGGTTTTTAGGCTTGCGAAGGGCAAAAAAGCGGAGTTTACTTATGTAAATGAGCATTTTTTGACCTAGCGTAACGACAAAAGCACAATTTATACATCTTTATTTAGATGCAAAGATAACTTTTTATTAACTAATAAAACAACTAACAATGAAGTCACTTATAACAGTTTTTTCTACAATGAGTCTTGGTGAAGCTGAAATTATAAAAGGTATGCTTATAAACCATGATATTCACTGTGTTGTAGATAATGCGTTATCTACTCAAATGCTTCCATCCATGAATGGGATAGAGGTAAAAGTTTATGAAAAAGATGCCGAAGAGGCTATAAGAATATTAAGACTTAATGGGTATAAGTAGTTTTTTGCAGTAACTAAATATTTTTATTATATTTGTTGTGCTTAAATATCTATGTTTATGAG
>CAZYQA010000009.1:0-19490 GCA_964649555.1 uncultured Muribaculaceae bacterium | reverse complement strand
GCTTTATCTCTATGTTTTTGATTGACAGGGAAATCACTCGATCATTTTTCGTTTGTGGGTCACCTAGCTTTGTACAATAGTGCTAGTTTTTTGTACGATTGTGCAAGAGGAAAAAATGGATAGGGGATAGTTTTGTAAAAAACATTAAACAGTTATTTATGAAACGTATTTCAATATTCAAATTTTTATTATTGGGGTGTTGTCTGGTAGGTGTTGCAGACCAGACAGATGCCTATGCACAGCAGCAGAAGCAGCAGCAGAATGGGAAAACTTACTCGGTAAAATCTCCGCAAGGAAATTTAGAGGTGAATGTACATTCCGGGGATAAAACCTATTATTCTGTTTATCAAAATGGTATGGAGGTTATCGCCCCGTCTACAATTTCAATGACTCTCTCAAATGGTGCTACTCTTGGAGATAATATGAAAGTCTTAAAGGCTGAGACAAAGAGTGAGAACAAACAAATATCACCTATTGTTAAGCAAAAATCTGCAACAGTTCAAGACAACTATAATGAATTAACTCTAAAAGCAAATGGATACAATATTGTGTTCAGAGCTTATAATGATGGTGTTGCATATAGATTTACAACAAATTTCAAAGATTCTATCACAGTACTGCAGGAAGAAGCATCATTCTGCTTCCCCGAAGATCACGAAATTCTATTTTCGGAGGAGCGCAATATGCTCACAGCACAACAGCCATTTTTCAAGCCGATGCCTATATCTAAAATAGGAATCGATAAGCTGGCAAGTACCCCATTTCTAGTAAAATTGGCAGACAGCACATCCAGAATACTGATCACAGAATCAGATTTGGAAAGCTATCCGGGAATGTATATCACTAGGGGAGGTAAAAATAAGTTGAGCGGCAAGCAGGCAGGCTATGCTTTGGAAGAAGAAGATACTCCAAGCAGACAAAGATTCCCTGTAAGGAGAGCAAACTATATCGCTAAAACAAAAGGAACTAGAAATTATCCTTGGAGAGTGATGATGATAGGAGATGACAAAAGTTTGGTAAACAACCAGATGGTGTATCTCTTAGCACCCGAATCAAAAGGAGATTATGCTTGGGTGAAGCCGGGCAAAATTGCTTGGGATTGGTGGAATACACTAAATCTGTATGGTGTAGATTTCGAATCGGGGATCAATACCCCTACATATAAGGCCTTTGTAGATTTTGCATCTGAATATGGAATTGAGTATGTGGTGATAGATGATGGCTGGTCAGAGGAATGGGATGTGACAAAAGTTATTCCCGAAATAGATATGCCAGAGCTGATAGATTATGCAACAAAGAAAAATGTAGGGATAATACTTTGGGTATCGTGGGCACCTTTTGAAGACCAGATGGATGAGGCTCTGGAGCTATACTCTAAATGGGGTGTAAAAGGGCTGAAGATAGACTTTATGAATAGAGATGACCAAAGAGTTGTAGATTTCTATTATGACGTAGCACGCAAAGCAGAGAAATACAAAATGTTAGTGGATT
This sequence comes from uncultured Muribaculaceae bacterium, assembly GCA_964649555.1. GTDB lineage: Bacteria > Bacteroidota > Bacteroidia > Bacteroidales > UBA932 > Egerieousia. Next base: position 17,999 of record CAZYQA010000009.1, on the reverse strand, counting down.
TTCACGGAGCATATAAGCCTACAGGGTGGATCAGAACTTTTCCACACGTGCTTACCTCTGAAGGGGTAGCCGGGCTGGAACAAAATAAATGGTGTGCAGATGCAACCCCAACGCATAATTTGGTACTTCCATTTACCAGAATGGCGGCAGGCCCGATGGATTATACTCCCGGAGGAATGGTAAACCTGCATAAAAAAGATTTCAAACCAAACTGGGATAACCCCACATCTATCGGCACAAGATGCCATCAACTGGGAATGTATGTGATATACGAGAGCCCATTACAAATGTTAGCAGATACCCCATCCAACTACTATAAAGAGGAGGAATGTATGGAGTTTTTAAGTGCCGTTCCTGTAGTATGGGATGAGACAAGAGTGCTTGAAGCAAAACTCGGAGAATACCTAGTGGTAGCAAGAAGAAGTGGAGATACATGGTATATAGGGGGAATGGCAGGTGATAAAGGGAAGAAGTTGAAAATAAAACTGGATTTTATAGATGGGGACAAAAATATCACCTCATGGGAAGATGGAAAAAATGTGAGGTTGCAAGCATCTGATTTTGCCAAGAGAACCAATAAGGTGAGTAAGGATGAGATTATAGAGATTGATATGTACGATGGAGGCGGATATGTTGCAATAATAAAATAACAAGAAACAAAACAAAACTTAAATAACAGCTTATGAACAAAATTTTAGCAATCTTAATGATTTCTATAATTATCCCACTATGCGCAAATGCACAGCATTTAAATGTAAAAGGGGTAATTAAAGATGCTACAGGAGCTCCGTTAGTTGGAGTGAGTGTAATGGAGAAAGGTACCACTAATGGTATAGCTTCCAATATTGATGGAGATTACTCTATAAATGTATCTAAACCGGATGCGATACTTGTATTTTCAGCTATCGGATATGCCACAGTGGAACTACCTGTTGGTGGAAAAAGTGTAATAAACTTAACAATGAATGAAGATACCAATCTACTGGATGATATTGTGGTTGTAGGGTATGGAACGCAGAAGAAAGCATCGGTAACCGGTGCTGTGGCATCTGTAAAGGGGGAAACATTAAAAACCACTACAAATGCCAATCTGTCAAACTCTTTGGCGGGTAGAATGGCCGGTGTTGTTGCTACAAACCGTTCGGGAGAGCCAGGATCAGACTGGTCAGATATTTTAATCAGGGGTAAGGCAACATTTAGCAAAGATGGTATAAGTACTAATGCTCCATTATATGTTATTGACGGAGTGGCTAACCGTGGTGGTATTGAGAGGTTGAATCCTAGCGATATAGAGTCTATTTCGGTATTGAAAGATGCGTCTGCTGCAATCTATGGTGCTCAGGCTGCTAATGGTGTAATATTGGTTACTACAAAAAGAGGTAATAATTCAAAACCTATCGTAGAGTACAACGGATCTGTAAGTATATCCCAACATACCCGTACACCAAAGCTGATGAACGCATACCAATACATGGTATATGAAGATGAGAGAAGTGTGAGAAATGGGCAAACTCCTGTATTTGATAAGATAAAAGGTGGATACCTGGATGGTACAATTAATCGATTAGAATATGGTGATACTGATTGGGTAAATACGGTTTTCAGTAACTTCTCTCCACTTACAAGACATTCATTATCTGTAAGGGGTGGAAATGAAAATGTAAAATATTATATATCTGGAGATTACTCTTGGCAGCAACCCAACTACAGAAATACCGAATTCGATTTTAGCACTTCGCAGATCAGAGCAAATATAGATGCTCAGATTACCAAAGATTTGAATATTGGATTGGAATTATCGGGAAGGAGTGAAAACAGGAATAATTCAATATATGGTACTGGTACTATGATGTGGGAAACATTCTGTGCTTATCCGTATTTATACGATTATTATCCGAATGGACTACCGGGCCCCGGAGTATCTTGGGGAAATAACTTGGCAATCCTTGCAGCTGGTAAAGAGACAGGGTATGATAGGATAGATGATTTGATTACAAATACAAAGATAAACTTCAAATTGGATATGCCTTGGGTTACCAAAGGGTTATCATTATCGGGATATGCAGCTTTTGACCACTATGTAAATAACAGAAAACAATTCTGGGATATGTGGGATACTTATAAATATAATTCAGCAACAGGAGAGTATGATAAACAAACCACAAATGCAGATTATAATATCAATCTAAACCAATATAATAATAAGAGCCTCACCACAACTTTGCATGCTAGATTGGCTTATGACAGAACATTTGGCGACCATAATGTAAGTGCGTTTGTGGCTTACGAGCAAAGTAAAAACAAAGGTGAAAACTTTTGGGCTTGGAGAGGTTATTATTTGAGTAATCAATTAGATTATCTCGATTTTGGTGGAGATAAAGATAAAACTAATGGTGGTAAAGGGTATGTTTCTGCTAGACAAAATGTATTTGGAAGAGCGAACTATTCATATAAAAATAAATATCTGGCTGAGTTTACTTTAAGATATGATGGCTCTATGAACTTCGCACAACATGGGAGATGGGGAACATTCCCTGGAGGATCGCTAGGATGGAGAATCAGCGAAGAGAGTTTTATGAAAAATGTAAAATTTGTAGATGAGTTAAAAATAAGAGCATCATGGGGATTGCTTGGTAATGATAGGATTGCGCAGTTCCAATATTTGAGTACTTATGAAATGGGTAGCGGTGCTATTTTGGGTTCTCCGGCATCCCAAGATAAAGGCTTTAGCCCCGGTAGAATAGGGAATCCGTATATCACTTGGGAGAAGGTAGATTCTAAGAATATAGGCTTTGAAACACAACTATTTGGGAATAAGTTAAGTTTCAGCGCAGATTACTTTTATGAGAAAAGGACAGATATTCTTACCCCAAAACAAGCATCTATCCCATCATATACAGGGCTTACTCTTCCTGATCAAAACATTGGAAGAATAGATAATCAAGGTGTAGAGTTATCAATTAATTATTCAAATCAGATTGGAGATTTCAGATATTTCATTGGAGGAAACTTTACATATACCAAAAATGAAATTAAATTCTTTGACGAAGCGGAAAATATTCCTGAATGGCAAAGACAAACAGGTTACTCAATAGATTCTTGGCTGATGTACAAAACAGATGGAATCTATAATACTTGGGATGAGATAAATAGCACTCCGCATCTAAGTGGTACTAAACCCGGTGATATTAAATATCTTGATATAGATGAGGATGGAGAGATCACCGATAAAGACCGAGTGAGAGACTACAGTAGTAATATTCCTCAAATCGTATATGGTATAAATTTAGGATTCGAGTGGAAAGGTTTAGGATTTAATATGTTATGGACTGGGCAGGGTAAAGCAACTCAGATGATTGTACCTTATGGCTTAAATCAACAAGTAGAATACTATAATGGAAGATGGATTTCAGCAGAAGAGACACCTAACGCTAAATATCCTGGAGCATTTAATAAAGATGATAAAATTAATACTAAATGGTCTGATTTCTGGCTATACGATGCTTCATTCATTAGATTGAAAAATGTAGAAATTTCTTATCAATTGCCTAAACGTATTATAAATAAGATCGGTATGCAAAATTTAAGAATATATGTTACCGGTAATAATCTGTTCACAATTGATAATATCAAGATACAAGATCCTGAGTCAACAGCAACTTCATCTGGACAATATTACCCACAACAAAGAACATACTCTTTTGGACTTAATTTTAGTTTCTAATTTAACATGAACATGAATATGAAAAAATATATAATAGCAGCGGCATTATTAATAGGAGTGAGTTCTTGTAACTTCTTGGATATAGAGCCGTTAGATTCTTATACGGAGAATAATATATTCTCAGACCCCGTTTTGACAGAGGCTTATGTTACCAAAAATTATACACTGCCACGTAATGGATGGGGGCAGGCAGCTCTCAGATTCGTATGTGATGAATCTATGAATAATTTTAGCTGGTGGGATTCGTGGGTAATTAATCAAGGGGGGATGACACCCGACCAGATGGGTGGATTAAGCTCATGGGATGATTATTATTGGAATATTAAAAATTGCAATATCTTTTTTAATAATATTGACAAACTTGATAGCTTCTCAGATGATGAAAAAAATCTGTTGATAGGAGAGATGACATTCTTTAGGGCATTTTACTATATGGATCTTGTAAATAAATATGGAGGGGTTCCCCTTATTACAAGAACATTTGAGCTTGAAGACCCTAATATGATGATACCTAGAAATAGCTATGAAGAGTGTGTTAAATTTATTGTAGATGAGATGGGTGCTGCGGCAAACCTGCTTCCCACTTCTCATTCAGGTAAAAACTTTGGTAGAGTTACCAAAGGTGCTGCACTAGCAATGAAAGCCAGAATGCTACTATATGCAGCAAGCCCATTATGGAATACAACAAATGATTTAGCTAAATGGGATGCTGCTGCAAAAGCGTGCGAAGCGGTTTTAGACCTTAATATGTATAGCTTAGATAATAACTATAAAGGGCTATTCCTTAATCCGAATAGTAGTGAGATTATTTTCCAAAGATTATATACATCGGAATTCGGACATTGGTATGATTGGCAAAATACTCCTAATGGTTGGAGTGGATACTCTGCAACATGTGTTCTTCAAGAGATGGTGGATAGCTATGAATTAGAGAATGGTATGTTACCTGACTCTAGTGTTATATACAAAAATGCCACATCAGATCCTTGGGTAGGAAGAGATCCTCGTTTTTATGCTTCAATCGTATGTGACGGGCAAAACTTTAGAAATGGAGTTGTGGATTTCTGGGTAAATGAAGATGGAAAAACCGGTGGATCTGATAGTGAGTTTGGAGTAGATGCTTGGAACTATTCAAAATCCCACTACACAATAAGAAAGTTTATGAATGAATCACTTACTGGAATATGGCGTGATAAAGGGAACCAACCTTGGATATATTGCCGCTTGGCTGAAGTTTATCTAAACTATGCAGAGGCAATGTTCCAGCTTGGCAAAGAGGATGTGGCAAGAGAATATGTGAATAAAATTCGTTTTAGAGCTCGTGGAGGTAAAGCAGGGATACTTCCAGATGTTACAGAGTCGGGAGATGCTTTGCTTGAGAGAATTCAACGTGAAAGAAAAGTAGAGCTTGCATTTGAAGAGCATAGGTTCTTTGATGTGAGACGTTGGAAGATTGCAGATAAAACGGAAAATGGAGATGTGCATGGTATAAACATCACTCTTATGAAAAATGGGGATAAAAAATATAAAATCTTCCCATTGCAAAAAAGAGAGTTTAAGAGCCAACACTATTTATTGCCGATACCTCAAACTGAACGTAATAAAAATAGTTTATTGGATCAAAACCCTGGATATAGCAAATAATAGAGCATAATTATATAAGTAGAGTTAGGTTACATAAATTAGTTCCTGTTAGGGCTGTCAAACGCTTGTGAGTCAGCCCTAATTTTTTTAACTTTGAAAGATGAATTTGATGAGAAAAATTATTTCTATACTAGTCATTTGTATCGCTTTTTCATGTAATAATGAGAATGTTTATCCAAGTTTTATTACTTCGGATAAAGAGTTGTATGATGCATATTCTTGGGCATGCAATATGGCTCTATCTTATGCACATAATGGTGGTGATTCTGTGGGGTTGTGGTATGAAGCTGCATTGCCCCAAAGAGAGGCCTTTTGTATGAGGGATGTCTCTCATCAAACTATGGGTGCAGAGATACTGGGGCTATCTGCTCATAATTATAATATGATGGAGAAGTTTGCTCAAAATATATCGGATGAGAAAGATTGGTGTAGCTATTGGGAGATTAACAGATATAATAAACCTGCTCCTGTAGATTACCAGAGTGATAAGGAGTTTTGGTATAATTTGAATGCCAATTTTGATGTGATCTTTGCAGCTGTGAAATTATATAACTGGACAGGCAATAAAGAGTACATCACAAACCCGGCATTTATGAATTTCTATGAAAAATCATTAAAAGAATATGTTGATAGATGGAGCCTTAATCCAAGCCAGATTATGGATCGCCCTGTGTATATGAATTCTCCAATGCCATTTGATTATAATAATCGTTTTCATACTTGCAGGGGGCTTGCATCTTATGTTGAGAATTTCCCCGGATTAACCATGAGCGCCGATTTAATCTCTGCAATGTATGCCGGGAATAATGCTTATGCAGAGATATTGGAGATAAAAGGGGATGCTCAAAAGAGTGAAAAATTTAGAGAAATAGCAAAACAATACAGAGAGATTCTGGATAGTAAATGGTGGGATGCTTCACAGAATAAATATCATACTTTCTATACCAAAGATGGAGAGTTTGCAACAGGAGAGGGGGAGACATTTATTCTTTGGTTTGATGCCACTAATAATATAGAGAGGATAATTGCCACGGCAAATAGTATCCCGCAAAGAAATACCAATGTTGAGAATTTATCCCATTTCCCCGTTTTATATTATGGGCTGGATATGCCCGATATAGCCTATGAAGTTTTAACTTCTCTCCCCAATAAGCCCAGGAATGAATATCCTGAGGTTTCTTACGGAATTGTAGAGGGAGTAGTGCGTGGAGTGATGGGGATAGATGTACAAGTAAGTAAAAATAGTATAAGCACTCAGCATAAGCACCATATAGATACTATTTTGATTGCGATAAATGATCTTCCGGCTATGGGTGGAAAAATAAATGTAACACATAGTAGCAATAAAAGGAGTGAGTTTTCAAGTGATTTATCTGAAGAAGTTGTTTGGAGAGCTAAGTTTTTTGGGGAGTATGATTCGGTATCTGTGAATGGGGAGATGAAAAGTACAAAAAAAGAGAGTAATAAATTAGGTGATGTGGTCTCATATATTGATGTTATTACAAAGCCGGGAGAAAAAAATATTGTGGAGGTAATATTATGAACTGGAAAAGATATAATTTGATAGTAATATTTTTACTGTGCGCATTTGTATCGGATGCACAAAGTGAAAGATGGAAGATAAAAGATAACGGGGAGAAGATTGTATGGAACCCAAGTGAAAATCTGCCCCATTCCGATCATATTGAGATGAGTGGAAAAAGGGTATCAGCCGTTATAAGATATAAAGTTGATGGGGATACTAGTTTCTCTTTCAATAAAAGTTTGGTATTCCCAATGCTCAGAACTATCCCAAATAATACTCATGCAAGTTTGATGAGGCATAATGGATATAACCTTGTAGAGAATATTACAATAAATGGGAAAACACCTATAAAAGGCAAAACCGTTGAGGTTTCTCATAGTGGAGTGATGGAGGTTGAGCAAAAATTTAATATGGGATATTATGGAAGCTATATCATTAAAAGTGCAATTTATCCATCTGTGGAAAATGCTGCGCTATTAGAAGATTATGTGATAATAAATACAGGCAATAAACCGATGAAAGTGGAGGTGCCCTACTTAAATTCTACTATTCAAACTCCAAAAGAGGATGGTGTGGAAGGTGTTTATAAGATTGTAACAAACATAAAGAGGAGCGGGAATTATATAGTAAATCCCAATGATTCTATTATATTAAATTTATCTGTATCAGCATATAAAAACTCTGAATCTATAAAAGATTTTGATTTTGGAACGGAGAAGCTACAAAGAGAACAGCTTGTAGATGAATTAACGCAGAGTCTAATATTGGAAACTCCTGCCAGCGAGATAAATACTATGTTTGCGTTCTCTAAGATAAGAGCTTGTGAGAGTATTTTTCAAACTAAGGGGGGCCCTATGCACGCACCCGGGGGAGAGTCTTATTATGCAGCTATCTGGGCAAACGATCAAGCTGAATATATAAACCCATTCTTCCCATTTGTGGGGTATGAGTATGGTAATGCGTCTGCTTTAAATTCTTACGAGCATTTTGCCCGTTTTATGAATGACAAAATGGAGCCTATTCCAAGTTCGATTATTGCTGAGGGGATTGATATATGGAATGGGGCAGGAGATAGAGGTGATGCAGCTATGATAGCTTATGGAGCTGCAAGATATGCTTTAGCGAGAGGAGATAAAAAAGAGGCGGAGCAATTATGGCCGCTAATTACTTGGTGTCTGGAGTTTTGCAAAAATAAAATAAATGAGGGGGGAGTGGTAGCTTCCGATTCAGATGAGCTGGAGGGGCGTTTCCCTGCAGGTGATGCAAATCTTTGCACATCATCATTATACTATGATGCTTTAATATCTTCTGCTTATTTGGCAAAAGAGCTTGGTAAAAGCAACTCCTCTTCTTATCTAAAGCAAGCAAAAGAGTTGCGTACAAATATTGAAAAATACTTTGGTGCAAATGTAGAGGGATTTGATACTTATGCGTACTATAAAGGGAATGATATTTTAAGATCTTGGATATGTATTCCACTCACAGTAGGGATTGATGAGCGTGCAAAAGGGACATCCGATGCACTATTTTCTCCAAGACTATGGACAAATGATGGTTTATTAACACAGGCTGGGAGCGAGACATTTTGGGATAGATCAACCTTATATGCACTCAGAGGTGTTTATACTGCAGGGCAAAAAGAGAAGGCTACAGATTTTTTAACTAAATATTCAAAAACAAGATTATTAGGGGAGCATGTACCTTATGCAATTGAGGCTTGGCCGGAGGGTAATCAAAGACACTTATCTGCCGAGAGTGCATTATATGCAAGAATAATCACTGAAGGGCTATTTGGTATAAGGCCTACGGGATTGAATAGCTTTGAGATTGCAGCTAACCTACCTCAACAGTGGGATAATATGGCTTTAAGAAGAATTAAGGCATTTGGAAATGACTTTGATATTGAAGTGAAAAGGGTAAATGATGGAGAGGTGAATGTGAAAATTATCTCTAATGGGGGAACGATATTAGAGAAAACTACAAAAGAGGGGCATAAGATTAAATGCAAGTTATAGTAAACATATTTAAGGTTTTTTGTTTTAAATCGTGGGTTGTAGTGTTACCTTTATTGGTAGCACTGCAATTTGCGTTTATCTCCCCCTTGTTTGCCTCAAAGGAGCATTTCAGGCACTATACTATAGAAGATGGGCTATCTAATAATGCAGTATATTCTATATTTCAGGATTCGCGTCAGATGATGTGGTTTGGGACAATCGACGGTTTGCATTGTTTTGACGGACAGAAAATAAAACCTGTAAAATGGGGTAATAAGGAGTTGTTGCCAGGGAGTATTATTTACTCAATAGCGGAGGATACGGATAAATGTTTATGGATAGCGTCTGATAACGGAGTGTCAATTTACTCTTTACCCGATGCAATGTATCTCCCTTTCGATTTTTCCACTAAAGAGGGGGTTTCTATTATCAGCACGGTATCGGGGATAATTATTGATCAAGAGATTGTCTGGATTGCAACTGTTGGGCAAGGGGTATTTAAATTTAATACTTTAAAAAAGGAGCTTGAGCAAGTGTGTTATCCTAAGATTCCATCAAATTATTTAACCTCTGTCAAAATGTCCAGAGATGGAAATATATGGTGGACTGCTCAGGGTGTGGGGCTTCTCTGTTTTGATAAGAAATCTAATGATTTCAAAACCTTTAATGATTCAAAGGTGTATGAATCTTCTGTTTTATTTGAGGATTCTATGTCTAATTTGTGGGTGGGAACCCTAGGTAACGGCTTATTTTTATTTGATAGGGCAGCAGGGGAGTATAAGCAGATAATCGCTCCTCCCAAAGGTGAAAATATGTTACAAATCAGAGATATTGTTGAATATAATCCCGGAGAGCTAATCATAGCATCAGATAATGGTATTATAAAATATAATATTCTCAGTAAGCAAAAGGAGAATATAAGGGAAGAGTCTGAAAAATATGGTGGGCTTAATGATAATTATGTACACTCTCTGTATATTGATAATGAGAGGGGGCTTTGGATAGGGACATATTTTGGCGGTGTGAATTATCTTTCACCAACTCAATCAAACTTTTCGTATTATAGTCACTTAAATTCCTCATTTAAGGGGAAAATAATAAGTGCTTTCGCTAAAGATGCAGCAGAGAATTTATGGATAGGGACAGATGATGCCGGATTTTTCTATTGGGATAGGAAAAATAATTCATTTAGAGAGTATTTCCATAGTAGCGATGGCACAGGCCCTACATACAGGAATGTACATGCCCTTCTCCCATTGGGGGATAAGTTATTAATAGGTATGTATATGGGAGGTTTGGATCTCTTGGATCTCAATACAGGGCATTTTACAAACTTTAATGTGGGGAATAGTGATAGCTCCCTTTATTCATCGGGGGTATATTCTCTGTATAGGGATAATTACGGTATCATTTGGGTTGGCACTTCCGGAGGTTTAAATAAGTTTGATCCCAAAACATATAAGTTTGAAAGGGTAAAAGAGGTGAAAGGGGTTGATATTGCAGATATTACCGAAGATAAAGGGGGTAATTTGTGGCTCTCAACTCTTGGGGGAGGGGTATTTTGCTTAAATAGGAAAGATAACAGATGGTATAATTATTTATATGATAGCTCAGATATTAAAACACCCTCCTCTAATAGGGTTTTTACTGCTGCTGTAGATTATAATAATGATTTATGGTTTGGAACAGATGGAGAAGGGGTGTTTAAGTATAATTTTAAGAATGGTGATTTTGAGAGATGCTCTGTGCCGGGAATGAGCAGTAAGGTTATTTATAAGATTATACCGGATAATGACTTCTTGTGGATATCCAGCAGTAATGGGCTTGTAAAATGGGATCCGATACAAAATGTGACTAAAGTTTATAATAAATATGATGGTTTACAGGATAATCAATTCTCTCCCAATGCAGGGGTGAAAATGAGCGATGGTACTATTTATTTTGGAGGGATTAATGGTTACAATGGGTTTAAGCCTGCAGAGATGGTGCAAAACAATAGCATTCCTCCTGTGGTATTCACCGAGTTTTATATAAATAATAAGAGTGTAGCATGGCATGAGGGGGAGTCTCCATTGATAAGATCAATTTCTCATACCGATAAACTTACATTACATAAAAAACATAATGTGGTGAGTTTTGATTTTGCTGTTTTAAGCTATACGGGAGCCAAGAAAAATAAGTATAAGTATATATTAGAGGGGTTTGATAATGATTGGAACTATCTGGATGATAATCCTCATATTACATATACCAATCTGCCTGCCGGAAATTATGTGCTAAGAGCTTCCGGTGCAAACGGAGACGGAGTGTGGAATCACCAAGGTATTGCGATTGATATAAAAGTGATGCCTCCACTGCTACTTTCTATCCCTTTTATTATTGGTTATGTCTTTATTGTATTAATTATTATCGGATATATTTTTTACTATTCTCAAAATAAGCTCAGAAGGCAACATAAACAAAAGTTGGCTATGTTGGAGGCCGAAAAGGAGAGGGAGTTATATAATTCTAAAATAAATTTTTTTGCAAATATTGTGCATGAGATTCGTACCCCTTTAACTCTTATATTGGCTCCTTTGGAGAGTGTTATGAGATCTAAAGATAGGGTTGAAGATGTATTACCTCAGCTAAATGTTATAGAGAATAATGGTAAGAGGCTGCTTTCATTGGTGAATCAATTAATGGATTTCAGGAAAATTGAAGGGGGTGGGATGGAAGTGCATTGCTCTAATATTGAAATTATATCTGTAATTGAGAATATTTATAAGAGATTTAAGCTCTCTGCCGAGCTAAAAAGTATTAATATGGAGCTTAGTGTGGAGTGTAGTAAATGTGTGATATTTACAGATAAGGAGGCGTTTACTAAGATTATGAGTAATCTGCTGTCGAATGCTATTAAGTTTACTAAAGATACTATTAATATATCAGTTTCTATTGCGGGGAATAATCTTAAAGTAAGTATAATAGATAATGGAAAAGGTATAGATGTGAAGGAGCAGGAGAATATTTTTAAGCCCTTCTATCAGATTAAGGAAGAGAGCCCTTCGGATTATATTGGTACGGGTATAGGTTTGCTTCTTGTAAGGAAGCTCGCAGATATGATTGATGCCAGAATTGAGCTGAAAAGTGAGAGTGGTTCAGGGACAGAGTTTGCAATATCTTTTGATATTGTAAGTTTAGAGGATGCAGGCTTAGTTACCGATGATTATACCAGTTCTGATATTATTTTGCCTAATGAGGTGAATAATATCAAATCATTATTGGTGGTGGATGATAATGCAGATATGCTCAGTTTTATTAAAAGTATGTTCGATGTAACTTTTAAAGTCTTCACAGCTTCTGACGGAATGGATGCAATAAAAAAATTGGAGCATGATAGAGTTGATATCATTATCAGTGATATTATGATGCCTAATATGGATGGATATGAGTTTTGCTCGAAAGTGAAAAATAATATCAATACCAGCCATATCCCTATAATTCTGCTTACAGCCAAGGTTGAAGTTAATGATAGGATCATGGGGCTTGATTATGGTGCCGATGCTTATATTGAAAAACCTTTTTCTCAGAATTTATTAATAAAGCAAGTTGAGAACTTACTCCTTAATAGAGAGAGGCTTCGAGAAATATATCTCAATTCGCCTGCTGTACCGTTTGTCTCTGTTGCAAATTCCGATGCTGATAAAATTTTTATAGAAAAGTTAGAAAAAATTATCAGTGATAATATCTCAGAGGATTCATTATCAGTGGATTTTATAGCCAAAGAGGTGGGAATGGGGAGAACAAATTTCTTTAGTAAGGTAAAAGATGTTTCAGGTGTCACGCCAAATGATTATATTCGCATTGCGAGATTAAAAAGAGCTGCTAAATTTTTTATTGAAGGGGAAGATTATATTAGTGAAGTTTGCTATAGAGTAGGATTCTCTTCACCCTCTTATTTTTCTAAATGTTTTCAAAATCAATTTGGCATTTCTCCTACCGATTATGTAAAGAATCTAAAACAAAATAAAAAAGAACATTAATTAATTAAAGTACAAAATGAACGAGACTATAAGAAAAGCGTTTCATGAAAAATTTGGAACAGAAGGGGATGTTTATGCTTCAAGCGGACGAATTAACCTAATTGGTGAGCATACCGATTATAATGGAGGCTTTGTGTTTCCCGGTGCTATCGACAAATGTATCATGGCAGAGATTAAGCCTAATGGCTTAGGCGAAAAAACTGGTAAAGAGGTGGTGCGAGCATTCTCTTTGGATGTGGATTATGAGCCAAATTATGTTGAGTTTGGGCTTAACGAAGAAGATGCTCCAAAAGAGCGTTGGGCAAGGTATATTTTTGGTGTATGTAGAGAGATTATTAAAAGAGGTGGCAAGATCAAAGGCTTTGATACTGTTGTAATGGGTAATGTTCCTCTTGGAGCAGGTATGTCATCTTCTGCAGCTCTTGAGAGCACTTATGCTTTTGCATTAAATGATATTTTCAATTTAAATATTGACAAATTTGAGCTTGCTAAAATAGGTCAAAGTACAGAGCATAATTACTGCGGTGTTAAATGTGGTATTATGGATCAGTTTGCTTCTGTTTTTGGTAAAGAGGGGCATCTAATCAGATTGGATTGCAGATCTTTGGAGTATGAATACTTCCCATTTGATCCTAAAGGGTATAAATTGGTTTTATTAGATACATTAGTGAAGCATGAGCTTGCTTCTAGCGCATATAATAAGAGGAGAGAGAGTTGTGAGAATGTGGTGCGAGCTATGCAGCAAAATGGCTATCCTAAAGTGGAGTTTTTAAGGGATGCCGATATGAATATGCTTAACAGCGTAAAAGATAAAGTATCTGAGGAGGATTATAAACGTGCAGAGTATGTAATTGAAGAGGTGCAAAGAGTATTAGATGTTTGTGATGCTCTTGGTAAAGGTGATTATGAAACTGTAGGTGAGAAAATGTATGGTACTCACCACGGAATGAGTAAATTATATGAAGTAAGCTGTGAAGAGCTTGATTTCTTGAATGATGTTGCTAAAGAGTGCGGAGTTTCAGGCTCTCGTGTGATGGGTGGCGGATTTGGAGGTTGTACTATCAATCTTGTAAAAGATGATTTATATGACAAATTTATCAATACTGCTAAAGAGAAATATTTAGCTAAATATGGTAAAGAGCCAAAAGTATATGATGTAGTGATTAGTAACGGTGCAAGAAAAATTAAATAAGTATATGAAACCAACTTTAATGGTATTAGCTGCCGGTATGGGTAGCAGATATGGTGGCTTAAAACAATTAGACGGTTTAGGCCCTAACGGAGAAACTATAATGGATTACTCTATTTTCGATGCAATAGAGGGGGGATTCGGCAAGGTTGTATTTGTTATCAGAAAAGATTTTGAACAAGAGTTCAGAGAGAAAGTAGCTTCTAAATATGAAGGACATATCCCTGTTGAGATAGTATTCCAATCTTTGGATAAATTACCTGAGGGATACTCAATCCCTGAAGGGAGAGAGAAGCCTTGGGGTACAAATCATGCTGTATTAATGGGTAAAGATGTGATTAATGAACCCTTTGCGGTAATTAATGCGGATGATTTCTATGGTAAAGAGAGTTATAAAATATTAGCTGATCAGCTAATTAAAATGGCTGGTACTGAGAATAAATATTGTATGGTGGGGTATAGAGTTGGTAATACTTTATCCGAGAGCGGTACAGTTGCAAGGGGTGTTTGCCAAACTGATGCTAATAACTTCTTAACAGATGTAGTAGAGAGAACAGAGGTGATGAGAATTGATGGCAAAGTGAGCTATAAAGATGGTGATAAATGGGTTGCTATTGAGGATAATACACCTGTATCTATGAATATGTGGGGTTTTACCCCCGATTTCTTTAATCACTCAGAAGAGATGTTCAAAGGGTTCTTAACAGAGAATGTTAATAATCTTAAAGCGGAATATTATATCCCTTATGCTGTAAACAAGCTCATCAAGAATGGTACATCTACTGTTGAGGTTTTAGATACACCTTGCCAATGGTTTGGAGTAACTTATGCTTCGGATAGGCCGGGAGTTGTAGAAATGTTGAAAAATCTTAAATAGCATTATGACTATAAACGAGATAAAATATGGAACCACATCCTCAGGAGAGGATGTGTTCTTGTATAAGATAGATTGCCAAGATGGTGTATCTGTATCTTTATGCAATATCGGAGCAGGGGTAGTTTCTATTTGTGTTCCTGATAGAGATGGAAAGATTGCTGATGTTGTACCGGGGTACGATAATCTTTTCTACTATATAGGCGATGGCCCTTGTTTTGGAAAAGTGCCGGGGCGTGTTGCCAATAGGATTGCAAATGGAAAATTTGTAATGGATGGGAAAGAGTATAATCTGCCGATTAATAATGGCCCTAATCATAATCATGGTGGAGATAATGGCTTTGCAAACAGAGTGTGGAATGGGGAGATAGATGGTAATAGTGTTGTTTTCACTCTTTTTGCACCTGATGGGGATGATGGGTATCCGGGGGATATTACAGCAAAAGCAACATATTCATGGATTGAAGAGAGCAACAGTTTAAATATAAAGTTAGAGGCTGAAACATCTTCTAAAACAATTGTTAATTTAACTAATCATACTTATTTCAATCTTAAGGGTGAGGGTAATGGTAATATTCTAGATCATAATTTAATGCTGAATGCTCATCATTATCTCCCTACCGATTCAACATTAATTCCTTCAGGTGAGCTCCGTTCTGTAGAGGGTACTCCTATGGATTTCAGAGAGCCCACTCTTATCGGGAAAAGGATTAGAGCGAGTTTTCCGGCTTTGGAGTATGGCAAAGGTTATGATGCTTGCTGGGCAGCTACAGGGGTAGGAATGCGAAAAGTGGCTGAGCTTTCAAGCGAGCTTTCGGGTAGAGTATTAAGTGTATATTCAGATCAGCCGGGTGTGATAGTTTATACAGGTAATTGGCTTAGCGGATGCCCTGAGGGGAAGAATGGGAATGTTTATAATGATAATGACGGTGTAGCGATAGAGTGTCAGAAATATCCGGATGCTCCTAATCATCAGAATTTTCCATCTATCGAGCTTAAATCATCAGAAAAATACATTAATAATATTGTTTTTTCTTTTGATGTTTTTGAGTAGTTTTGCTGTGTACATTTAACCTTATAAAATATTATGTTAAAACATTTTTTTATTATTCTAGCTCTGGTGACCGTTAATTTTTCTTATGCAATAGAAAGAGTGTCTCCAAAATCTGTTGGGATGGATCCCAATCGTCTATCAAAAGTTGATGAAATTATTAATAATTCAATTGCAAAAAAAGAGATTCCGGGTGCCGTAGTTGCTGTAGTAAAAGATGGCAAGATTGCTTATATTAAGGCATTTGGGAATAAGAGTGTGTATCCAAAGGTGGAACCAATGCAGGAGAATACTATTTTTGATTTGGCATCATGTAGTAAAGTTGTGGGTACGGCAATGAGTATGGCTCATTTATTAGAGAATGGAGGTTACAGATTAACTGATAGGGTTGATATGTATATTCCCGGTTTTGCCCCTTATATCGATCCTGTAACTAAAGAGAAAATTGATATCAGAATAGTTGACTTATTAACTCACTCATCAGGGTTGCCTCCTTATGTGGCTCCTGAAATTGTTATCAAAAAATGTGGCGTTGCAGATCCCGATTCATTAATGAGTTATATCTGCAAAATGAAGCGTGATTTTAAGCCTACAACCAAGTTTCAATATAGCTGTCTTAATTTTGTGACATTGCAAAATATTTTACAGAATATTACAGGTCAATCACTAAGTGATTATGCGCAGGCAAATATTTTTGATGTTTTAGGTATGAAAAACACTACTTACAACCCTAAAACCAGAAGGCCTGATTTGATGCCACTTGTTGCTCCTACGGAGAAGCAAAAAGATGGTAAAGTAATTTTAGGCGAAGTGCATGACCCAATCGCAAGAGTTATGAATCATGGTAATTCGGGAAATGCAGGTGTCTTCTCTAATGCCGAGGACTTAGCAATTTTAGCTGCAGCTCTTATGAATGATGGAGAGTATGAGGGTAAAAATGTATTAGGAGCTTTGACAGTTGAAACTATGACAACAGTGCCCGAAGAGGTAAAATCTCTAGGACGTTCTTTAGGATGGGATAACTATTCACCTTATGCTTCCAATAATGGTAATTTACTACATCCCACAAAAACTTTCGGACATACCGGCTATACAGGTACCTCTTTTATAGTAGATCCTGAGGCAAAGATAGCTGTAATTTTACTTGCTCATAGAGTTCATCCGGATGATAAAGGTAGTGTGGTAAGACTCAGAGCTTTGGTTGCTAATGCTGTTGCTGGAGCAATTCTGAAATAATTTGTAAAAATTAATTATAATAATTTGGTATGTGGGTGTAATTATTGTAACTTTGCTTGATTTCTATTATGTTATGTTATGAAAAAGACATTGTTAGCTTTAATTATACCTGCATTCTTGCTTGGGTGTGTTAAGAATCCAATTCCCCAGGTTGATCCAATTGATATAAACTTTGATTGGAAGACTACTAAGAGGGTTTCTATCTCTATTCCCGGAGAGAAGGCAAAGAACTCAGAGGAGAGATCAATCATCTCAATTTATACTACTCCCGGATTACTTACCGGATCTCTGGTAGCGCAAGGAGTTGCATCTTCATCCAAATCTTTTAATACTAATATCGACCTACCAATTGGAGTGGATATGTTATATGTCAAGTCTCAATTTCCAAATGGATTGATTAGGGTAAACTCTTATAAGGTTGGTGATACCAAAGCAGTGTTATCTGTTGCACCTTCCTTAACAAGATCTAATTTCTCGTCGTTAGATATTCCCTCAATTGATGTTCCAGCATCTTTTGATGTAACTATTACATCTTCATCTCAATTAAATGATGTGTTCACTGATAATAGGACATACTTAATTCCGGAAGGGAGTAATCTGGTGACAAAGAAATCTGTTATGGAGAATTGGAGTTCGGAAAAATTCCCTGTATTATATGTGAAAGGTAAACTGACATTTTCTTCTAATACAAAAATTTCATATTCTAGAATAGTAGTACTTGAGGGTGGTGAAGTTATATT
>CAZYQA010000008.1:20767-21480 GCA_964649555.1 uncultured Muribaculaceae bacterium | reverse complement strand
AGAGAGGGAGAGAGAGAGAGAGATATAATAGTGCGGTTATATTTATGATATTGGTATTTATCTCCCTTATGCTGGCTCTCTGCCTAGTATTTTATATTAATCAGAGCCGCAGGAGAGAGAAAATGATTCTGCAGAAGATGTCTTATATTGAGCAATTAAAGGTGGATTATAACAGAAATATTACCCTAAATGATAAGATTACAAAAAAGGAGATGGAGAATGAGCACTTTACAAAAGCTATCTCTAGGAGAATGAATACTCTGAATAAACTGATTGATATATCATACAGATACTCAAATAATAATGCTGCATTTGTAAAAGAGTATAAGCAGGTGATGGATATAGAGCTCACCAGAGAGGATATAATAGATGATGTGTACCATATCACAAATAAGAGATATGAGAATATATTGGAAAAACTAGAAAAGAAATACCCTAGCTTGAGTAGTGCCGATATCAAATTTATCGCTCTCAAAATTGCCGGCTTCTCCAATACCTCCCTCACCCTGTTATATAATTATTCCGATATACAGGTTGTATATGGCAGATCCAATAGAATAAGTAAAAAAATGAATATTCATATCCCTCTGGATAAATTTTTAAAGGATCTGTTTCAATATTCCAAGATTAAATAAAATGCTGGGAATCTGAATATTATTTCCAGTGATAAGTTTTCATCTAAAATCTAATTGGTAATATACTTATTATCAATT
>CAZYQA010000008.1:0-20757 GCA_964649555.1 uncultured Muribaculaceae bacterium | reverse complement strand
GTTGATATTTGTATGATAAGATTATTTTCTCCCCATTATTCATGCAATATAGGATTTATTGCTCTATATTTGCTGAACGTTAAAACTATTTTTTATGAAAAATCTATTATTTATTATGCTTTGTGCAATATCATTTTTTGCATTTCAAAGCAGTACAGTTAAAGCTAAAGCAAGTCCAGAGGAGGTAGTAATGAAAGAAGAAACAAAGGGAAGTTTTCCCAGAAGTATCTCTAATCTCCCTTCGGTATGGGTATCCTCTGATGATGGTATGCTATATGTATCATATAGTGAGAATAATGCATTCTGTAGTGTTATAATCAAGGATGAAGCGGGATATGAAGTATTCTCTTCGAGTTTAGTAGCGGACAGTGCTACATCTGAATTTATGTTATCACTTATAAGTGGAATAAAGTATACTATATATATTGAAAGCCAAAGTAAATTGTACACAGGTACATTTTCTTGGAAATAATAACTATGTTAATCAAGTTGGTTGTTAGGGTAAGAGTGTTTAGCTGTGAAGTTAAACACTCTTTTTATTGTGCTGATATAAAATAATTTAATTATATTTGTAATCATTACTAATTTGAAGAACAAGCTATGGCTAAAAAACGTATATTAATCACCGGTGCGGCAGGATATATCGGTTCACACACGATTGTCGAATTAATAAATGCAGGGTATGATGTTGTGGGGGTAGATAATTTTTCTAACTCATCACCTAAAGTTCTGGATGGACTTGAAAAAATTCTTGGATTTAGAATCCCTTTTGAAAATATTGATTGTACAGATTTTAACGCATTTTTACAAGTGTTTGAGAAGTACCCTGATATTGAAGCGGCAATACATTTTGCTGCTAGCAAAGCCGTAGGGGAGAGTGTGCAAAAGCCTATTTTGTATTATAAAAATAATAACGGATCTCTATTAAACCTTATTGAACTTATGGTAAATAGAGGCAAGGGGGCAAATATTGTTTTCTCATCTTCTTGTACAGTATATGGCCAACCATCACCGGAAAATCTTCCTATTACCGAGAATGCTCCATTGCAACCGGCAACTTCCCCTTATGGAAGAACCAAGCAGATGGCAGAGGAGATATTACAGGATTGTATAGTTGCTTATGATAGATTAAACGTATGTGCTTTAAGATATTTTAATCCTATAGGTGCACACCCTACAGCACTTATTGGCGAATTACCCAATGGTGTACCCCAAAATCTGATACCTTTCATTACTCAAACTGCTGCAGGGATAAGAGAGTGTTTAAGTGTGTTTGGAGATGATTATAATACCCCTGACGGATCATGTATAAGAGATTATATTTACGTAGTGGATTTGGCAAAGGCTCATGTTAAGGCGGTTGACAGACTAATTGGAAAAGGAAATAGATGGGAGGTATTTAACCTTGGAACCGGTACCGGTTTATCGGTGCTGGAATTAGTGAATGAGTTTATTAAATCAACGGGAGTAGATCTAAATTATAAGATTGTAAGCCGTAGAGCTGGAGATGTAGAGCAGGTGTGGGCTAATCCCGAAAAAGCAAATAAGGAGCTGGGATGGAGTGCTGATACTCCTATAGGAGAGGTTCTCAATTCAGCTTGGAAGTGGCAAATGACTTTGTAATTAAACTAAACTATACTTGAACAATGATAACTCCTTTAAGAAAAATTATTATAGCTATATCCCTTTTAACTTTGGGGTGTAGCTATATTTTTGCTCAGCAGAGTAGTAAGATTGAGTTAAAAATGACACTTGAAGATGTGATTGAAACTGCACATGAAAACTCCTTAAGTGCTCTTATTGCAAAGCATAATTTTCTTACAGAGTATTGGCAATTCAGATCATATAAAGCACAGTTTCTACCCTCTCTAAATCTTGGTGGAAACCTGGGGCAATACAACCGATCTATTGTTCCTGTGCAAAATAGTGAGACAGGTGAGATTAATTATGTTGATAATGATAATATGAAAAACTCTCTCACACTATCTGTAGATCAGAATTTTGCTTTGTTGGGAGGTACATTCTCATTATATACTTCACTTAATAGCTTAAATCAATTTTCTCCAGATAAAAAAACCACATGGAATTCTCAACCTATCAATATATCTTATTCTCAACCTATAAGGGCATTTAATAGGCTCAAATGGGAAAAGAAAATTGAGCCTAAGAGATTTGAAATGGCTAAAATAACTTATTTAGAATCTATAGAAAACGTATCTCTGATTGCAGTGAGATATTTTTTCGATTTAATGACTTCACAAAAAGAGCTGGATATGGCTATAAGTAATATGGAGAATACTAATAAGCTATATGAGATTGCCCAGCAACGTTTTAGTATTGGTACTATTACAAAAGATGATTTGTTACAATTAAATTTGAGAGTGCTCAATAATGAGATATCTATTAAGGATAAGGAATTGAATGTGAAGTACTCCATGATGAAACTCAGAAACTTTTTGGGGTTTAATGAAAATGCAGAAATAGTATTAGTATTACCTGATATCAGCCTTAAGATAAGTCTAAATTTTGATGATGTAATGTATAATGTGAATAATTATAGCTCGTATGTTATTAATAATGAGATACAGCGCTTAGAAGCTGAAAAAGAGGTTGCAAGGGCAAAAGCTTCAGTGGGGCTTCAAGCTGAGCTAAATGCACAATTCGGACTAACTCAGATAGGTGGTAAATTGGGCGATGCTTATAAAAATCCACTTGATCAGGAGATTGTAGGCTTATCATTAAAATTACCAATTATGGATTGGGGGCTTGGAAAGGGGAGAGTGAAAATTGCAAAATCTAAGGATAAAGTGACTGATATACAGATTGAGCAATCCCAACTAGAAAAAAGGGAAGATATTTTATTCAAGGTGATGCAGTTTAATATACAAGGGGAGCAGTGCTCTATCTCTGCTCAAGCAGATACTATAGCAAAAGAGAGATATGAAGGGGTAAAACAACGTTTTATAAATGGAACAATTACAGTAACTGATCTTAATAACGCTCAAACAGAGATGGATAATGCTATAGTGAGATATCTTAATGATTTGAGCAGTTATTGGAATTATTATTATAATATTAGAAAAATCAGCCTTTACGATTATATAAATAAGAAGAGGGTTGATGCAGATTTTGAGATGATTGCAGGGGAAAAACTATAAAATTTGAATTATGAAGAAGTATAGCATTTATTTAGTTATTACTATTATTACTCTCTCTTTATTTTCATGTAATGAGAAGAAATCGGAAGATGAGAATAAAGTGAGTGATGCTAAAACCGCGTTTAAGGCGGAGAAGAATTTAGTAGATACGATTATACTGCGGAAAGTTGATTTTAACAGAGAAATAATAAGTAATGGAAACCTTAATGCAGTACAGAAAGCTGAATTATATTTTCCTTCACAGGGAGAAATTGAGGCTGTTTATGTAGGGAATGGCTCTGCCGTAAAAAAAGGAGATATATTGGTTAAACTCAATAATATCCCTTTTAAGCTGAAATTGGATCAGGCGCAAAGTTCATTAGAGAAGGCAGAACTCGATTTTAAAGATAATATCATTGGATATGGCTATGGGCTTGATACTAATAATATACCTAAGGAGCAGCTAAAGGTTGCAAAAATTAAATCGGGGCTTATTACTGCGCAGCAGAATTATTTATCAGCTAAAAGAGATTTTGACAATGCAACATTATCAGCACCTTTCAGCGGAGTTGTGGCAAACTTAAATGCAAAGCCACATGAAATGAGCAAGGAGGCTATATGTACAATTATTGATAATTCATCTTTTAATGTAGATTTCAAATTATTGGAGAGTGAGCTCTCATTTATAAAGAAAGATCAATCTATTTCAATTTATCCATTCTCAGATCCTACAAAAAACTATAGAGGAAGAATAAAATTTATTAATCCTTTAGTTGACGAAAAAGGGCAAATTAAGATCACTGCTTCTGTTGATAATAAAGGGGATCTTATTGAAGGGATGAATGTAAGGGTGTTCATAGAGAGTAAGAGCAAAGGTGAATTAGTAGTCCCAAAAAGTGCAGTTGTTATACGTGACGGGTATGATGTATTATTTACATATAACCCTGATAACGGCAAGGCAGGTTGGGTATATGTGGATGTTTTATCATCAAACAGTTCTTCTCATATAGTGAGAGGAAATCAACAAAAAAGTGCAAGACTTGATGAAGGTGAGAGTATTATTATTAGTGGAAATCTGAATCTTGCTAATGATAGTAATGTGGAAATTAAGAGAAAATAAAAACCTCTGTTTATGATTGATAAGCTAATTAAAAGGCCTGTTGCAGTAACTATGACAATTATAGCAATACTTATTTTAGGTAGTGTTGCTATTGGGTTGTTGCCTGTTTCGTTGATGCCAAATGTAGATATACCTCAGATTTCAGTTCAGTTGACCATGAGTGGTGCAAATGCTAAAGAGGTGGATATGTCTATTATAAAGCCTATAAGGAATCAGTTAATTCAGATATCTACAATTAAGGATATAAAATGTGAGGCAGTGAACGGAGGCGGAACAATCTTTATTCAATTTGAGCATGGGTCAAATATCGATCTTAATTTCATTGAGGTAAATGAAAAAATTGACAGGGCTTTACAGAATCTCCCAAAAGATATGGAACGTCCTAAAATTATAAAGGCGAGTGCAACTGATATTCCGGTATTTTTTATAGATATCACACCTAAAGAGAATTCTTCTATAGAGAATTTTATTGAGGTGAGCCGCTTTGCCAAAGAAGTTCTGGCTAAGAGAATAGAGCAAATCGAGCAAGTCGCACTTGTGGATATTAGCGGTGTGCAGGGGGCGCAGATCTTAATAGAACCCAATATGGAGATTATTACATCTTTGGGTGTCAAGGTATCAGAGTTGGAGGGGGCAATCAAAAATAATAATATCTCTCTTGGTAATCTTACAATAAAAGATGGGTATTATCAATGGAATGTTCGGTTTGATTCCGAATTGAAAAATAAAGAGGATATAGAGAATATTACCTTGAATATAAATGGTAGGATCTTTAAGTTTAAGGATTTAGCTAAACTTACACTTTTGCCTGCCGAGCAGGGAGGAATGGTGAGATCGGGGGATAAGCGTGCTGTAACTTTTGCAGTAATTAAGCAAAATGATGCGAGGATGAGCACTCTTAAAGAGAATTTGGACAAGACTATTGAAGAGTTTCTAAAAGAGTATCCTACTCTGGATTTTTCTGTTTCAAGAAACCAAACAGAGCTACTGGATTATTCTATTAATAATTTGAAAAATAATATAATACTAGGAGCCATTCTTGCTGTGCTGGTAATTTTCTTTTTTCTAAAAGATTTCAGGTCACCGTTGTTGGTAATCATTACAATACCTTTATCTTTGGTTATTTCATTACTGTCACTTTTCTTATTGGGTATTACAATTAATATTATCTCATTATCAGGCCTGATTTTAGGTATTGGTATGATGGTGGATAATTCTATCATTGTAATTGATAATATTACTCAGCACTGGACAAGGGGTAAATCTTTAGATAAATCTATAGTTGATGGTGCAAATGAGGTGATTGCCCCAATGTTGAGTTCTGTTTTAACAACTTGCTCCGTATTTATTCCATTAATATTTTTAAGCGGTATTGCCGGTGCTCTTTTTTATGATCAGGCAATGGGGGTTACAGTTGGATTATTGTCTTCATTCTTTGTCGCAATATTAGTTATCCCTGTTTATTATAGGTTGTTTTATAGGGGCAGAAGTGTGAGGGATGAGAGCAAATTTCTAAATAAACTTCAATTTATAGATTATGTTGCATTATATGAGAGGGGTTTGAAGTGGGTTTTTAGAAGACAAGGCTTGGCATGGGCTATATTTCTATCTTTGATACCACTTACAATAGTATGTTATTCTTTAAATAATAAATCGAAGCTCCCTTACTTAACGCATAAAGATATAATACTTAATATTGAATGGAATGAGCCACTTGATATATGGGAAAATGATAGGAGAGGTCAACAGATTGTGAGCCTTGTGAGTGATAAGCTAGAGTCATCTAATACTTTGCTTGGAAAACAAGAGTTTATTCTTTCGCATACTCCTGATATGGATAAAGAGTGTGCAATGATATATCTGGATGCCAAAGATGCTGATGTTCTATCTGACATTGAGAATAATATTGCGGAGTTTATAAAGAGTAATTATCCTCTTGCAACATTTAATTTCACCCAGTCGGCAAATATTTTTAATCTTATTTTCTCTGAGAATGAGCCACCACTGGTTGCAATGATCAAAGGGAAAGATGGTATGGTGCCTGAGCCTGATAAGCTAAATGAGATTCTTGGCAAAATTAAAACGCAGCTTCCGGATCTATATATTGAGCCGGTATTATGGCAAGAACAGATATTATATATTGCAGATCAGCAAGTAATGGCTGTTTATAATGTAGATTATAATGCTATTTATTCTGTTTTGAGCAGGGCTACAAAAGAGAATACACTGTTCTCTATTAAATCAGGATCTTTTTCTGTACCTATCATTGTGGGAGATAATAGCAATAATGATTTATTATCTCTTTATGTGAAGAATAAAGATAATGTGAATATTCCTTTGTCTTTATTGTTGAAAGAGAGAAAGATAAGAGATCTAAAAAGTATAGTTTCAGGAAAAGATGGGGATTATTACCCTTTGAATATTATTGCTGAGAATAATAAAATTGAGGGGATTTCAAGTGTGATTGATAAATTGGCTAAGGAAAGTGGAGATTTTAGTGTTACATTTTCAGGGGGATATTTCTCCGGCAAGAGTATGTTAAACGAATTGATACTTGTATTAATTGTATCTCTTCTTTTGTTGTATTTTATATTAGCTGCTCAGTTCGAATCTTTACTTCAGCCGCTTATTATTCTTTCAGAGGTAGTGGTGGATTTATTTGGGGCATTCTTCTTATTGTGGATTACAGGAGCCGGTATTAATCTTATGTCTTTAATTGGAATAGTTGTAATGTGTGGAATAATTATTAATGACTCAATTTTAAAAGTTGATACTATTAATAGGTTGAGAAAAGAGGGTAATTCATTATTAAGAGCTGTTATGGTAGCAGGAGCAAGAAGGTTGAAGCCTATCTTAATGACCAGCTTAACTACAATATTAGCAATTGCTCCATTTTTAATTAGAGGGGATATGGGATCGGATTTGCAGTTCCCATTATCGGTAGCTCTTATAGGTGGAATGATATTAGGTACTATTGTAAGTATATTTTTTATTCCTGTTTTTTATTACGAAATATATAGAAGAGGATCTAAATGAGGAAAATACCAACATTTTCGGTTATTCTTATTTTTGTTGTCCTGATGATTATCGGGGCAGGAATGATTCCGCTTATTAATATTCAATATACTCCATCAATAAAAGGGAGTGAATTATCTGTTTCTTATTCGTGGAATGGAGCATCTGCCAAATTGGTTGAGATGGATGTAACATCTAAGCTTGAGGGGGTGATTGCATCTGTTAAAGGTGTAAAATCTGTTTCTTCCGTATCCAGAAAGGGGGGAGGACGCATCACTGTGGAGCTTAAGAATAAGGATGATATAGAGAGTATAAGATTTGAAATATCTCAGATTATCAGACAGGTGTATAAAAAGTTGCCAGAGCAATGCTCATACCCTTTTATAAGCGGAGCATCAGCAGGTGCGAATGAATCACCTATTTTGGTGTTTACTGTAAATGCGCAACTCCCTACTAAGGATATAGAAAATTATGTAAATGAGCATATTGTAAAAGAGGTGTCATTAATTAAGGGGATAAATAGAGTTGATCTTTCAGGTGCAAATCCGTATTTTACTGAGATCTCTTATGATCCTTCAAAATTGTTGGCTTTTGGAATTACTTCATCCGAAATCAGAAGTGTAATAGCAGAGGCACTCTCAACGGCAAGGATTGTAGGCAGTATTAATGAAGTGGGGGTATTGCTCAAGAGTGATGCAGACTACTCTAAACTTGTGACAATACCAATAAAAAATGTGGATGGGAGAATAATTTATCTTGGAGATATTGTAAATATTAATACAAAAGAGAGAACTCCTTCGTTTTATAATAGGATTAACGGATTGAATACTATAAATATAACTGTTTATCCTGAAAAATATGTAAATACATTAGATTTATGCTCCCAGGTAAAGGGTAAAATGAACTCTCTGAGAGCATCCTTTCCTGATAATTTTGATGTTATAACATCTTTCGATACATCTGTAAACTTAAAAGAGGAGCTGAATAAAATTATATTGAGAACGATATTGTCATTAATCATTCTATTGATTTTTGTATTTGCTGTGAGTAGAAGCTTCAGATATTTATTTATCATTACTGCTGCTTTAGCAGCAAATATCTTGATTGCGTTTATATTTTATGTGATGTTTGATATGGAGATACATATCTATTCTCTGGCCGGAATAACAGTTTCGTTGGGAATTATGATTGATACCTCCATTATAATGATTTCACACTATGGTTATTATAAAAATAGGAAAGTATTTATAGCAATTCTTGCTGCTCAGCTTACAAGTATAGGGGCTTTGGTTGTAGTATTCTTATTGCCGGAGCAGCAAAAAGCAAATTTGGTTGATTTTTGCGGAGTTATAATAATAAATCTGGCTATATCACTCTTTGTTTCTATGCTATTTATCCCGGCTCTTGTAGATAGTGTGGGTGTGAAAAAGAAGAGTATAAGTACAAATTCATCATTTAAGCTACGCAGGAGGGTGTTGAAATTTGATAGGATATATTCTAAATATATATATTATGGGAAGAAATATAAATGGGTTTCTTTTGTTATTTTAATTCTGGGATTTGGCATACCTGTTGGCTTGTTGCCGGATAAACTTGGGAGTGAAGCAAAGAAAGGATTCTATATATCTAAAGGTGAGGAGAAAAAAGATAATTTCTTTACCAAGACATATAATGTAACCTTGGGATCTGATTTTTTTAGAAATAAAATAAAAGAAAAGGCAGATATATGTTTAGGAGGTACGATACGCTTGTTTATTAAGAATAATTCGCAGGGGGGAATATATCGTGAGCCTTCTCGCCCAACATTATATATTAATGCCTCATTGCCTGATGGTTGTACTGTTTCTCAGCTAAATGAGGTTGTGCTGAGTATGGAGAATTATCTCTCTCAGTTTAGTGAAATAGAGAGTTTTAATACCAATATATCATCTAATAGTAGTGGTAGAATTACTGTCTTATTTAAGAAAGAGCATGAGAATACTTATTTTCCTTACATGCTACAACAAGAGGTCACTTCTAAAGCTATTAATTTTGGTGGGGCAAACTGGTCTGTTTATGGCATAGCGCAGCAAGGGTTTAATAATAATATCGGGCAAAGCTATAAAAGTAATAGGATAGTTTTTACTGGCTATAATTATGATAGATTATACGATTTCTGTAATATGTGTATTAAGGAGTTGTCAAAAAACCCAAGGGTGAAGGATGCCGGAGTATATGGGATTGTAGGTTGGTCAAATTCATTGAGTAGGAGTGAGTATTATATTGACTATGATCCTGAAAGATTAGCAAAACTTGGGCTTAGCTTAAATGATGCATTTTTTGCTCTTCAAGAGCAGTTATTCAGTTCAAAAGCTGGCTTCTATTATGATGAGGCAGGAACACCTAATTATGTGGATTTAGTATCTGGGAATAAGGAGTATTTTGATGTTTGGCATTTAAATAATGAGTATATCAAGCTGAAGGATAGGGATATAAGGTTTTCTGATATTGGGCGTATTGAGAAGAAGAATAGTGGGAATGATATCTATCGCAAAGATCAGCAATATACACTTACAGTTGCTTATGATTTTGTGGGGGCTTATGAGCAGGCTAATAGAGTAAAAGAGCGCGAAATTGCAAGGATGAATTCAATATTACCTGTTGGTTATAAAGCCGCTGTAAATGATTATAGTTGGGGGAAGGCTTCTAAATCAAATGTATGGCTTATTTTTCTGATTATTGCAATTATATTCTTTATATGTGCTGTTTTATTTGAGTCTTTGTCATACCCTTTTGTGATTATCGGGCTGATCCCAATCTCTTTTATTGGAGTATTCTTAATTTTTGCTATTACCGGTTTCAGGTTTGATCAAGGTGGGTATGCTGCTCTTGTTATGTTATGTGGAATTGTTGTAAATGCAGGAATCTACATTTTGAATGAGTATAAAAATCAGTTAGCAACAAAAAGATATCCTAATGCCGTAGTGTATTATTTGCGAGCTTTTAATCATAAAATCATACCTATTTTACTTACAATTTTATCTACAGTGCTTGGTTTAATACCTTTTCTTATGGATGGAGAGAAAGAGGTTTTCTGGTTTGCTTTTGCTTTAGGAACAATCGGCGGTTTATTTTTATCTCTGATTGCCCTAATTTTTTTCATGCCAATTTGGATTTCCTTGAAAAAATAGGAGCTTTTCTGTTTCAATTTGTAAATGGAGTGCAAATTTGTGATAATATGAAACACATTTCAAAAAAAATGTCTCTTTCTTTGCGCTATAAATATTTGTTGATTAGATAAGGCACCGATAAAAAGGAAGTTGTTTGAATAATTTCTTTTCATAACATAGATATCATAAGCCTGCCTATTAATCGGTGCTTGAGAATAGGCAGGCTTTTTTAATTATCGTTTATTTTCTATCAATTCGCAAATAAAATTACCAACATCTTCTGTGGTATATTTAGTCATCCCTTCTTCACATAAATCTGGTGTAACTATATTTTGTTCAATACACTCTTTACATGCCCATTTTATTTCATCACTCTCTTTTGTTAGTGAGAAAGATAATTGTAGCATCATAGCAGCTGATAGTATTGTTGCAATAGGATTAGCTATATTTTTACCTGCACCTTGAGGAAATGATCCGTGGATCGGCTCATATAAAGAGACTTTATTTCCTACAGAAGCTGAAGGTAATAAACCTATCGATCCTGTTATCACACTTGCCTCATCACTTAGTATATCTCCGAATAAGTTTTCTGTAAGAATTACATCAAATAGGATAGGGGCTGTTACAAGCTGCATAGCTGCATTATCCACAAACATATATTCTAATTTAAGTTTATCACCATATTTTGGTTTATACTCTTTCTCATATATATCGGTAACTACTTCTCTCCATAATCTACTTGTGGCAAGCACATTTGCTTTATCCACTAAGTGAACTACTCCGTTTCTCTTTAATGCAGCATCAAATGCAATTCTGGATACCCTCTCAATCTCTTCTCTTGTATATAGGCAAGTATCAAAAGCGGTATTACCATTTTCTGCTCTACCTCTCGGTTCTCCAAAGTATAAACCACCTGTGAGCTCCCTTACTATCATAAGATTTGCACCCTTGATTCTTTCCTCTTTTAATGGTGATTTTGATAGCAGGCAATCAAAAGGCTCTACTGGGCGAAGGTTTGCAAATAAGCCTAAACTTTTTCTCATTTTCAGCAATCCTTGTTCAGGTCTCACTTTTGCTGCCGGGTTGTTGTCATATTTAGGATCACCTATAGCTCCGAATAGTATTGCATCTGATTTCTCACATAGCTGATGAGTCTCTTCGGGATAAGGATTGCCACATTCATCTATTGCAATTCCCCCTACAATTCCATAATTGAACGTAAAGTTATGATTATATTTTTTGCCTATTGTTTTTAAAACTTTTAGAGCTTCTCTTATTATTTCCGGTCCTATTCCGTCTCCGGGAAGCACTGCTATGTTATAATTATTGTTCATAATGTTTTGTTTAAAGTGTTTGATTTCTGTTTGATTCATATTCAACAATCTTATCCTTAGTTGTGATTAAATAATCTATATCTTCATAGCCATTTAATAACACCTCTTTTTTGTATGGAGATAATTCAAACTTTTCCATATCTGCGGTTTCATCCATTATTTGGATAGTATTTTCAAACAGATTAACCTTAATTTTTATTTGATCATTTTTTTCATAAGCCTTAAATATTTTATCAAGGAACTGCTCGCTCACCTTTACGGGTAAAAGCCCATTATTTTGTGCATTATTATAAAATATGTCTGCAAAGAAGCTTGATACTACTACCTTAAATCCATAATCTGCAATTGCCCATGCTGCATGTTCCCTGCTTGATCCGCAACCGAAATTTTTGCCTGCAACAAGGATCTGAGGTTTTTGCTCATTACATGAGTCCCATTTTGCAAAAGGAGAATTCTTAATAATATTGTTGTTTTCATCATATCTCCAATCTCTGAACATATCTTTGCCAAATCCCTCTCTGGTAGTTTTCTTTAAAAAACGGGCAGGAATAATCTGATCGGTGTCGATATTCTCTACCGGAGTAGATATGATATTTGATTCTACTATATTTATTTTTTCAAACATAACTTATTATTTATTTAGGCATTGTTATTTTTCCGGTAATGGCAGATGCTGCTGCTACTGCCGGGCCACAAAGAATTGTCCTTGCTCCCGGCCCTTGCCTGCCTTCAAAATTTCTGTTTGAAGTAGATAGGGCATATTTTTGAGCAGGAATTTTATCATCGTTCATTGCTAAACAAGCCGAGCATCCCGGTTCCCTTATCTCAAATCCCGCTTCAATAATGATCTTGTCTAGCCCCTCTTCTTTTATTTTATTTGCTACTTCCACAGAGCCGGGTACCAACCAAACAATTACTCCTTCAGCTTTTTTGCCCCCTTTTATATGTTTGGCAAACTCTCTGAAATCTTCAATTCTGCCGTTTGTACAACTTCCAACGAAGATGTAATCGATATCTTTCCCCTCCATTTTTTCTCCTGCATTGAATCCCATGTATGAAAGAGCTTTTGCGTCATCTTCATTTTTCGGTGCAGGGATGATGCTATCAATACTTATTCCGCAGCCCGGGTGGGTTCCCCATGTTACCATAGGTTTAATATCTTCCCCTTTGAAGTTATATTCCAAATCAAATTTTGCGTCCGAGTCTGTGTTTAGTTTACTCCACTTTTCTACAGCTTTGTCAAAATCCTTTGGTGCATATTTTCTCCCTTTGATGTATTCAAAGGTTGTTTTATCAGGAGCTACTAATCCCCCTCTTGCCCCCATTTCAATACTCATGTTGCATACCGTCATTCTCCCCTCCATACTCATATTCTCAAATACCTCTCCTGCATATTCAACAAAATATCCTGTTCCTCCTGCAGTTCCAATCTTTGATATAATGTATAAAATTACATCTTTAGGGGTTACATTAGATGCTAATTTGCCATTAATGGTTATACGCATCTGCTTTGGCTTATTTTGGAAAAGTGTTTGGGTAGCCAGTACCATCTCAACCTCACTTGTACCTATTCCGAATGCAATAGATCCGAATGCTCCATGTGTAGCAGTATGGCTATCTCCGCAAACGATAGTTGATCCCGGCTGGGTGATACCTTGCTCCGGCCCAATTACATGTACTATTCCATGCCCTTGAGAGAGCATAGGGAAATAGGTTATTCCAAATTCTTCACAATTTTTACCAAGTGTCTCAACCGGAATTCTGCATGAATCATCCTTAATGGGTTTGTCCTGATCTTTTGTAGGGATATTATGGTCTGCAGTTGCAAATGTTTGTGCCGTTCTAAAAGGTTGCACCCCCCTTTTTCTTAACCCTTCAAATGCTTGCGGGCTGGTTACCTCATGTATAAAATGGGTGTCAATATACAACTGCACCGGAGCTGCATCATTTGAAGCGGGAACTATATGTGCGTCCCAGATTTTATCAAATAGTGTTTTAGTCATAGGTTAAATAAATTTACTTATTGCGTCAACTAATGCTTCAACAGAAGCTGTAATAATATCTGTGTTTGCAGAGAAACCATAATATAGATTTCCTCTGTTCTCTATTTGGATATGTACTTTTCCAACATCGTTACATCCTCTTGTTATAGCTTGTACCAAATATTCTTCTACAGTGATTTTTCTTGCGATTAGCTGTTTTACCGCTTGGAATGCAGCATCTATCGGACCATTACCCGAAGCTGTTGCTTGGCAAACTTCTCCATCTATTACCAACTTCACTGTAGCCATAGGCACTGAGCCTTTCCCACATATCACCTGCAAGAATTTAAGTTTTATTTTTCTTTGAGCTTCACGTTTGTTTACACCAACGATAATCAATAGGTCGCTATCATTAACATCTTTTTGGGTATCTGCTAATAATAAGAATTTATCATAAGCATTATTTAGTTCTTCAGGAGTTAATTCAATACCCAATCTCTCATAATGGTGTTTTAGTGCAGCTCTACCACTACGAGCGGTAAGGGCAATCACAGAATCATTTACACCTACATCTGCAGGATCCATTATCTCATAGCTATCTTTGTTCTTTAAAACACCGTCTTGGTGTATGCCCGATGAGTGGGCAAAAGCGTTTCTACCAACTATTGCTTTGTTTGGCTGCACAGGCATTCTCATTAATGTAGATACCAATCTTGAGTTTTTGTGAATTTGTTTGGTATCGATATCAGTATAGAAAGGTAAATCTTTTCTGCATTTCAATGTCATTACTATCTCCTCTAAAGAGGTGTTTCCGGCTCTCTCTCCAATGCCATTGATTGTAACTTCCACTTGTCTTGCACCGTTTACTATTCCTGATAAACTGTTTGCTGTTGCCATTCCAAGATCATTGTGGCAATGTGTGGATAGAATAGCTTTATCAACATTAGATACATTATTAATCAGATATTTTATCTTTTCTCCATATTCCCATGGTGTACAATATCCTGTAGTATCGGGAATATTTACAACAGTAGCTCCCGCTTTAATTACAGCTTCAACTACTCTTGCTAGGTATTCATTATCTGTCCTCCCGGCATCTTCTGCATAAAACTCCACATCATCAGTATATCTTCTTGCGTATTTTACTGCCTTGATAGCTCTTTCGATGATCTCTTCCCTGTTGGAATTGAATTTATATTTAATGTGGGGATCACTTGTCCCTATA
Source organism: uncultured Muribaculaceae bacterium (assembly GCA_964649555.1). Classification (GTDB taxonomy): domain Bacteria; phylum Bacteroidota; class Bacteroidia; order Bacteroidales; family UBA932; genus Egerieousia. Next base: position 5,795 of record CAZYQA010000008.1, on the reverse strand, counting down.
CCTGTATGAATCCTTTTTCTTTTGGCAAAATGGAGTGCCTCAGCTGCAACATCAATGTCATTTTCAACAGCTCTTGTGAGTGCGCAAATAACTGGGTTACTAACATTTTTAGATATTTCAACTACGGAATTAAAATCTCCGGGGCTTGAAACTGGGAAGCCGCATTCAATGATATCTACTCCTAATGCTTCCAGAGATTTTGCAAGTTCAATTTTTTCAATTGTGTTTAATTGGCATCCGGGTACCTGCTCACCATCTCTTAGAGTAGTGTCAAAAATGTAAATTTTCTGCTCCATTGGTAACTTTTTTAGGTTTATGTTTATAAAAAAAAGAGGCTTCTCTAACCGAGAGCCTCCATTAAAATTCCTTATATTATATGTATATACTAACAGTGCTCTCTTATGTTTATAAAAGCAGCAGCAGTGATAGTAAAATGTTAAAATTCAAATTGACCATTTTCTTGCATTATATGAAGCACAAAGGTATAAAAAAATCTTAAAATACCAATTTTACACACATTTATAACACTTTTTTGATTTAGGTTTTAAATTGATAAAAATATTTGCAAAAAAGTAAACATCGTAAAGAATATTAATTACATTTGTATCAGATTTAATTTAAACATTAAACGGAAATACAGGTAAAAATTTAACAGGACATTAGAGATTATTTCTTTATGGAACACAAAATCATTGACACTCAGGATGTCGTAATTCGTTTCACCGGTGACTCCGGTGACGGCATGCAGTTGACAGGAACATTGTTTGCAGATGCTTCTGCATTGTACGGAAATGAGATTTCAACATTTCCCGATTATCCTGCGGAAATCAGGGCTCCTCAAGGAACAGTAGCTGGCGTATCCGGCTTCCAAGTACATATAGGACAAACAGAAGTTAAGACTCCGGGAGATTATTGCGACGTGCTTGTAGCTATGAATCCCGCAGCATTAAAAGCTAATGCTAAATGGGCAAAACCGGGCGCTAGTATAATTCTGGATCAAGACTCTTTTGATGAGAAAGGCTTACAAAAAGCCGGGTTCCAAACTATGGATCCGATTTCTGAAATGAAGTTGGGTGATTATCATATAATATGGGCTCCAATAACCACTCTTACTAAAGAGTCGTTGAAAGATAGTGGTTTGGATAATAAGTCGATTGTAAGGTGTAAGAATATGTTTACACTTGGTATGTGCTATTTTATGTTTAACAGACCTTTGGCATATACTGAAGAGTATTTAGAGAAGAAGTTTGCTAAAAAGCCTGCCTTAATCGAAACAAATAAAAAGGTTTTGATAGATGGTTTTAATTATGCACATAATATTCATGCAATTCCAAATACATTCAGAATTGAGCCTGCAAAACAAGAGAAAGGTATTTATAGAAATATAAACGGTAATCAAGCTACGGCTTGGGGATTGTTGGCAGCAGCAGAGAAATCTGGAAGACCATTATTCTGTGGTTCTTACCCTATTACCCCTGCTACTGTAATTTTAGAAGAGTTGGCAATTCATAAAGAATTAGGTGCTAAAACTCTTCAATGTGAAGACGAGATTGCAGGTATTTGTACAGCTATTGGAGCTGCTTATGCTGGTAATTTTGCAGTTACAACTACTTCAGGTCCTGGTTTATCTTTAAAATCAGAAGCATTAGGATTAGCAATGATAACAGAGTTACCAATGGTGATCGTTGATGTTCAAAGAAGTGGTCCTTCTACAGGTATCCCTACTAAAACGGAACAAACAGACCTTAATCAAGCATTATACGGAAGAAATGGTGAGTGTCCTATCATGGTGATGGCTGCCAGAACTCCTTCACATTGTTTTGAATCTGCATTCTATGCAGGTAAATATGCAATGGAGCACATGATGCCTGTTCTTCTTTTAACTGAAGGATTCATTGGTAATGGTTCTGAGCCTTGGAAAATTCCTAATATGAGTGATTATCCGGAGATCGTTCCACCTATTATTACTGAATGTGAGGGGAAATTTAAACCTTACCAAAGAGATGTTGAACGTCTTGCAAGAAAATGGGCTTTACCGGGAACTGCAGGATTAGAGCATAGAGTTGGTGGTTTAGAGAAAAATGAAGCAGGTGCTGTATCTTCTGATCCTATTGTACATGAGCAAATGGTTGGCTTAAGAGCTGCTAAAGTTGCTAAAGTTGCTGATTTTATTCCCGAATTAAGTGTTTTGGGTAACCAATCAGGAGATACATTAATAGTTGGATGGGGTGGTACTTATGGTCACTTATATACTGCTACTAAAGCTTTATTGGAAGAGGGTAAAAATGTTGGTTTTGCACATTTCGATTATATCAATCCACTACCAAAAAATACAGCAGATGTATTCTCTAAGTTTAAGAAAATTATTGTTTGTGAGTTAAATAGCGGACAATTTGTAAATTATCTTAGAGCGATTTATCCTCAGTTCAAATACGAACAATTAAATAAAGTACAAGGGCAACCATTTATTGTTAAAGAGATTATTGACGCAGTTGAGGCTCTTTAATATTAATTCCAATTTTAATTTTAGAAAAACTAGCATTATGAAATATACAGCGCAAGATTTTAAAAGCGATCAGGAAGTAAAATGGTGTCCGGGTTGTGGCGACCACGCAGTTTTAGCTTCAGTTACTAAAGCTCTTCCTGAGGTTTGCGAGCAACTTAATTATACTAAAGAGAGATTTGTTTTTGTATCGGGAATCGGATGTTCATCAAGATTTCCATACTATATGAATACATTCGGATTTCACGGAATACATGGTAGAGCTACAGCTTTATCTACAGGTATCAAATGTGCTAATCCAACACTTACAGTTTGGCAAGTAACGGGAGATGGCGATGCATTAGCTATCGGTGGTAATCACTTTATACATGCTATAAGAAGAAATATTGATATCAATATACTTTTATTCAATAATAATATTTACGGTTTAACCAAAGGACAATATTCTCCAACTTCTAAATTAGGATTAGTAACTAAAACTTCTCCTTACGGAACAGTTGAGCATCCATTTAATCCAGGTGCTTTAGTGCTTGGGGCAAGAGGAACTTTCTTTGCTAGAAGCTTGGATTCAGAGCTTAAATTAAGCCAAGATATTATGGTTGAAGCTGCTAAACATGATGGTACTGCAGTAATGGAGATGTTGGTGAATTGTGTTATTTTTAACGATGGTACTCACCAAGCATACTCTGATAGATCAGTTAGAGCTGATAGAACCATTACTTTAGAGCATGGTAAACCTATGATTTTTGGAGCTAATAGAGATAAAGGTTTAATCCTTAACGGTCTTAAATTAGAGGTTGCTACAATTGGAGAGAACGGAATTACTGAAAAAGATATTTTAGTGCATGATGCTCATACTGATAATATTGGTATTCATAGCATGCTTGTAGATATGAAATATCCTGAATACCCTGTTGCATTAGGAGTTATCAGAGCGGTAAAAGATAAAACTTACGATGATAATGTTCGTGATCAGGTGATTGAAGTAAGAGAGAAATCCAAAATAAAAACTGTAGATCAACTTTTGCGTTCAGGCGCAACTTGGGAAGTAAAATAATATTTCAACAATATATTATATTAATAAACAAACAAATTACAATATTTTAAAAACTACAATAATTTAGTTATGAAAACAGCTGAAATAATGGCCTCTTTGGAGAAAAAATATGGCCATGAAAAAGAGTATTTACAAGCAGTACATGAAGTTTTAGAATCTATAGAAGAGGTATATAACCAACACCCTGAGTTTCAAAAAGCAAAAATCGTTGAGCGTATAGTTGAACCGGATAGAATTTTCACTTTCCGTGTTACTTGGGTTGACGATGCCGGAAATATCCAAACTAACTTGGGTTACAGAGTTCAATTTAATGCGGCTATCGGCCCATACAAAGGTGGTTTACGTTTCCACAAAGCTGTGACTCCTTCAATGTTAAAATTCTTAGGTTTCGAGCAAACTTTCAAAAATGCTCTTACTACACTTCCTATGGGTGGTGGTAAAGGTGGTTCTGATTTCGATCCGGTTGGAAAATCAGATGCTGAGATCATGCGTTTCTGCCAAGCATTTATGTTAGAGTTATGGCATAATATTGGCCCTGACCAAGATGTTCCTGCTGGTGACGTTGGAGTTGGTGGACGTGAAATAGGTTTCATGTTCGGTATGTACAACAAACTTGCAAGAAAATATAATACAGGTGTACTTACAGGTAAAGGTATGACTTGGGGTGGTTCTAAGATCCGTCCTGAAGCTACTGGATACGGTGCATTATACTTTGTACAACATATGTTAGCTAAAGCCGGTAAAGATATCAAAGGTAAAACTGTAGTATGTTCAGGTTTTGGTAACGTTGCTTGGGGAGCTTCTCAAAAAGCTACTGAGTTAGGTGCTAAAGTAGTTGGTATTTCTGGTCCTGACGGAGTTTGCCATATCCCTGCTGGTATGACTAACGAGATGATAGATTATATGTTGGAGTTAAGAGCTTCTAACCAAAATATCGTTTCTCCTATGGCTGATAAATTCCCTGGTGTTACTTTCACTGCTGGTAAAAAAGCTTGGAGCATTAAATGTGATATCGCATTACCTTGTGCTTTCCAAAACGAATTAAACGGTGACGATGCTAAAGAATTATTAGCTAACGGAACATGGTGCTGTGCTGAGGTTTCTAACATGGGTTGTACTCCTGAAGCTATCAAAGCTTTCCAAGATGCTCAAATTTTATTTGGCCCTGGTAAAGCTGTAAATGCTGGTGGTGTTGCTACTTCTGGTTTAGAGATGACTCAAAATGCTATGCACTTAAGCTGGAGCGAAGCTGAGGTTGATGCTAAACTTCACGCTATTATGGAGAATATCCACGAGGCTTGTGTTAAATTTGGTACTGAGAAAAATGGTTATGTAAACTATGTTAAAGGTGCTAATATCGCAGGATTTATGAAAGTTGCTCAAGCTATGTTAGAGCAAGGTATTGTATAATTTATACATAATATAAACTAAAATGGTTGCTTAATCTAATTAAGCAACCATTTTTTTATAAGAGTTTTATAATAATTAAAACAACTTCTTAAATTTGTACTCATATATTGATTTATTATGATAGGAGTTTTTGATTCGGGGTTAGGTGGTTTGTCTGTTCTCAGAGAAATAGTGCCTATATTACCAAATGAAAGTTATATTTATATAGCAGATTCAGGTTTTTGTCCTTATGGGCCAAAATCTAAAGATGAAATAATTTCAAGAGCTAAGATTATTACTGAATATTTGATTTCGGAAGGGGCAGATATTATTGTTGTTGCTTGTAATACTGCAACGGCCGCTGCTATCTCTTATCTTAGAGAGAATTATGAAATACCATTCATTGGTATGGAACCTGCCATAAAGCCTGCTGTGCTTAACTCCAAAACGGGTGTAATAGGTGTACTTGCTACGCAAGGAACATTTAAGGGGGATCTATATTTAAATACGCTTCATAAGTTTGGAAATGATGCTAAGGTGATTGAACAGGTAGGAACAGGACTGGTTGAAATAGTTGAAAATAATGAAATAAATTCCGAGAAAACATCTGTTTTGTTACACAAATATATTGATCCTATGATTGATCAAAGTATCGATAAACTGGTCTTAGGATGCACTCACTACCCGATTTTAATAGATAAAATAAATGAAGTTGTAGGTACAAGTATTGAAATTATTAATCCTGCTCCATATGTGGCATCTCACTTAAAAGATGTTTGGAATAAATTGAGCATACATAATGATGGCGAGAAATTCTTACGATTTTACACTACAGGTACTAATATT
>CAZYQA010000007.1:20638-21721 GCA_964649555.1 uncultured Muribaculaceae bacterium | reverse complement strand
AGCAGTTGCCTTCCATATTCATCCTTGCGGCATAGGAATCAACGGTGCGAACAATCCTTTTTCTTAACAAATAGAACCCTTGAATAACTAAAAATACATAAAGATTATTGAACAGGAAATTACCTAACGAGGAGAATATACCTGCATCTGCATATAATCCGGGAGAAAATAGCTGAGTATCCAGCCTTAAAGAATCTCCTAGAACGAAACAAATATATCGCAGAAGCGTTAAGAAAATCAGATACAAAAATAAAGACTTAAAGTTTCTCCTATTATAATAAAATGAATAAAGTGTGAGAAAAGCAAACAGCAAAGCTAGCCATCTCAATGGTGAATCAAGTGATTTATAGCTCTGAGCAACATCATCTAATACTGCAAACAGTATAGCCCCCTCTGCCCCTTGCACAGTTACCCCCTCATCAAATGTTACAGGAGTAAGTAATAATTTCTTTTTAACTCCTAGCTCAGGATTTATTCTACTTGTGAGAACCGAATTATTAGATAGATACTCCGTCTTTATCAATAACCCGGATACAACCTTAACTCTATCCTTAATATAAACTTTTACTACATACCAAGCTGAACCGAGATTCACATACTGCTCTTGTGGAGAAAGATAGGCCAAAGGGGTATTATATAAACTCCTACTTGACTGATAATGCAACCTATACCAAGATGAAAAAACATCAACTTCATCATTACTAATAGGAAATTGATTTACCCAAGACTGTATAGTATCTGCATTATACTTATATATCACCATATCTTCGGGCATATCCGGAATATCTACCCATTTATCTACCGGAGTACTCAATGCTTGAATTGCATACTCTTCAAGCATCCTTTGTCTTTGTTGGATCTTATTCTCGAGTTTTTTTACATCTTTAGAAAGTGTATTTTTATTAGGAGAAATAATAAATGATAAGATTGATAGAACAATTGTAACAAATAATAAAACAGGTGTTCTGTGTTTTGACAGATAATCAAAAATTTTCTTAAACACTAATATTGCTTTAGTGCAACAAGACTCTATTTTTTCAAACTTTTTTATCATTACTCCTAAGGATCATTTATTAAACGGCA
>CAZYQA010000007.1:0-20628 GCA_964649555.1 uncultured Muribaculaceae bacterium | reverse complement strand
ATGGTAAGGCTCTCCCTTGATAATAGTAAAAGCTCTATATAATTGCTCTAAAAATATAACTCTAATTATTTGGTGCGAGAATGTCATTTTTGACAAAGAAATCATTTCATTAGCTCTCTCATACACTTTAGAGGAAAAACCATAAGCACCACCCACCACAAAAACCATATCTTTTCCATTAAAAGTAATGCTTTTCTCCAAATGGCGTGCCCAATTCTCAGATGAAAACTCCTTTCCCCTCTCATCCAATAATATCAAAATGTCATTTTGTTTTATATTTTTAAGAATCAACTCCCCCTCTTTTTCCTTAATTTGATCCTGGGAAAAAGCTGAAACACTCTTTAACTCAGGAATTTCAACTTTAGAATAATTCACATAAAATTTCAATCGCTTCTCATAAAGCGCTATCCCTTCATTAATATAAGGGAATGCCGTTTTTCCTACCACCAAAAAAGTTATCTTCATAAATATATAGTATTCAGATACAAATTTACAATAATTAGATAATATATTACACTAACTAAATTTTAAAATGGCTTAATTTTTGCTTATATTTACATTTATATTTACTCAATAAACTATATTAATGAGAAAGATTTTATCATCTCTTGTATTTTTGGCGGCTTCCTTATCTTTTGCAACAGCTCAAGATCAAGATGTTTTTGTCCCTATTGGTAAATATATTCAGAAAGGAGATTCGGAGAAATTAGCTGCTTGGTTTGCAAGCAATTTAGAGTTGGATATTCTTGGTAATGTAAACGACTGCAGCAAGATACAAGCTAAACAGATTATGAAGGATTTCTTTATCACTTACACTCCTAAAACATTTGTCATAATTCATAAAAGCGGAAAAGCTCCAATGAAATATGCCATTGGAACTTTAAACGCAGGTGGTGAAAAATTCAGATTAACTCTATTTGTAAAGATTAGCGAAGATGGCAATCTTATTCAGCAAATGAGAATTGAACGGGAAGAGTAATTTTATCTAAAAAGTGGAGCAGCATAAGCCACAACATCATCTTTAGTGATTGTATTACCCCCTAAAATCATCAATCTTTCAGTAACATTTCTAAGCTCGCGGATATTACCTGTCCAAGCGTGCTTTTTCAATTCATCAAGAGCCTCGTCTGTAATTTTACGAGGGGCCATTCCGCTCTCATCACAAATCAGACCGATAAAATGATTCACTAGTAGAGGAATATCATCTTTCCTATCTGCCAAAGATGGTACATGAATTACTATTACACTCAATCTATGGTATAAATCCTCTCTGAAATTCCCTTTAGCAATCTCTTCAAGTAGATTCTTATTAGTAGCAGCAATCACCCTCACTTTTACATTTATATCCTTATCGCTCCCCACGCGTGATAATTTATGCTCCTGCAAAACACGCAAAACTTTAGCCTGAGCACTCAAACTCATATCCCCTATCTCATCAAGGAATAGAGTTCCTCCATCAGCTTGCTCAAACTTACCTTTATGGTCTTTTATTGCTCCGGTAAAGGATCCTTTTACATGACCAAACAACTCACTCTCAATCAATTCACCGGGAATAGCAGCACAGTTTACCTCTACAAAAGGCATATTACTCCTGTTACTTTTTTCATGTAACCATCTTGCCACCAATTCTTTACCGGTACCATTGGAGCCTGTAATCAAAACTCTTGCATCAGTTGTTGCAACTCTATCTATCATCTCCTTAATTTTAGAGATAGCTTCGCTCTCCCCCACAATCTGAGGAATACCTGCAACTTTCTTTTTCAGAATCTTAGTCTCTTTTACCAGTACTGTTTTATCTGTCGCATTTTTAAGAGTTATCAAAATTCTATTCAAATCCAATGGTTTTTGAATAAAATCAAATGCCCCCTTTTTAATGCAATCAACAGCAGTATCTATAGAACCATGCCCCGAAATCATCACTACAGATGTGTCTATTCCTGCTTCAATAATTTTATCCAAAACCTCAACACCATCCATCCCCGGCATTTTTATATCGCAAAAAATCACCTCAAAACTATTATTTAAAGCAACCTCAAGCCCCTCTTTCCCATCCTGAGCCAGAGCCACCTCATGCCCTTCAAACTCCAAAATTTCTTTTAGAGTATTCCTGATGCTTCTTTCATCATCAATAATTAATACTTTCATATTCTATTGTTCTAAATTTTCAATCAAAACCTTTGCCGCCCCCTCTTTCAAAGAGTAAGCAGACTGATAAACAACTTCTGGGTTTACATTACTCAGCACCATTTGCGTAAAAACAGATGCAAGCACGATAAAATCAACTCTTATCTCAGACATACCCTTTAAACACAATCTCTCCTGCGTTGTTGAACCAATAAGGTAGTTATTCAATTTTTCAAGATCTTCCCGCTTCAATTCAATCGATGGAAGTTCACTAAAGCCACAATTATAAATAAGATCTTTAAATGTTTCAAATGATCCTGAAGAGCCAACAAAAACCTTAGGAGAATAAAACTTCACCTTTTCCCACAACTCCTCCAACAGCTCAAAACAATAATTATTAAATTTATCAATCGTATCCGTATCTATTGGCTCTATGTAATTAAACATCTCCCTCATTCTTGCCATTCCCAAAGGAAAACTCCTCTTCCAATATATCTCACTATGGCTACTGATGATAAATTCAACACTTCCACCCCCTATATCCATTGTTAAAAATGTACTCTCTTTTGAGATCTCTCCATTTGCGATCTTATCATCCAAACTCCCCATCACTCCATGAAAAATCAACTCCGCTTCTTTATCACCATCAATAACTTTCACCTCAAACCCAAAATTATCTTTTATCATCTTTACAAAACTAGCGCCATTCTTTGCATCTCTCACTGCCGAAGTTGCGAACGCATAGATATTATCCACATCTACGCTATTATTAATTTCACTCATAATATGAGAAATAGCACGCCTGGCATTATCAAAAGCCTCGGGATACAAAAAATTATCAGATAATCCTCCCCCTGCAGCTAATCTGGACGGAGCCTTAAATTCTTTAATAAATTTATATTGTGAATTAGATATTTCAACAATTAGTAGATTGAATACGTTTGTACCAAGATCAAGAACAGCAATCTTCATTTTATGGAGTTTATTTTTCACAAAGATAACTTTTTTATACTTTTGCAAAATGGAAAATTCTAAAATAATAATAGCCATTGATGGACACTCTTCAACTGGCAAAAGCAGTTTCGCAAAAATTATCGCCTCTAAATTGGGGTACATATATATTGATACGGGAGCCCTTTACAGAGCAGTAACATATTTTGCTTACAATAATGGATTTATTGATAAAGATAATAAAATAGACAGAAGCGGATTAAAAAAGACAATAAGCAAAATCAATATCACATTTAAAGCCGATGAGAATGGAAAATCCCGCACCTATTTAAATAATGCAAACATAGATAAACAAATCAGAGAGCTGGGTATTTCCAATATGGTAAGCTATATCTCCACGATTGCTTTTGTAAGAGAATATGTAGACTCAATCCTTCACAAATTCGGAAATGAGAAAGGGGTAGTTATGGATGGTAGAGATATTGGAACAGCTGTATTCCCCAATGCCGAACTAAAAATATTTATGACTGCATCTGCTGAAATTCGCGCAGAGAGAAGATTTAAAGAGATGAAAGAGGCGGGAAAAGAGGAAAAATTTGATGATGTATTAAAAAATATCAAAGAGAGAGATTTTATTGACCAGAACAGAGAAGTAGCACCACTCAAACAAGCTGATGATGCTATACTATTAGATAATGGCAATATGAGTATGGATGAAGAGGTGAACTGGGTTTCGGATATTTTAAAAAGCAAGTTTAATATAATAATGAACTAAAAATGAGAGTTGAGATAGATAATGAATCGGGATTTTGCTACGGAGTAATACGTGCAGTTGAGAAAGCAGAGCATAATCTGAGCTTAAATAATACTCTTTATTCATTAGGGTCTATCGTGCATAACAACTCTGAGTTGGAGAGATTGAACAAAATCGGGCTCTCTATTATTGATATAGAGAAGATGAAAGAGCTGAAAAATACTACTGTATTAATAAGAGCACACGGAGAGCCACCCGCTACATACAAAATAGCTGAACAAAATAATATTGAATTAATAGATTGTACATGCCCCGTAGTATTAAAACTCCAAGATAAGATTAGAGAAACTTATAAGAACAAGAGTGGCGATGCACAAATAGTAATATTTGGAAAAAAAGGGCATGCAGAGGTGAATGGGTTGATAGGGCAAGTAAACTCAGACGCAATAATTGTAGATATATCAAAAAAAGGGGAAGAAACTGAATACATTGGAATAGATAAGATTGATTTCTCAAAGCCTATACATATATTCTCTCAAACAACAAAAGACCCTAAGGAATTTAGCATGGTATGTGATGCTATTATAAATAAAATTATCGAGACTAATAATAATCCCGATAATTTAATCATCAATAATACAATATGCACTCAGGTAGCTCGCAGACACTCCAACCTAATTGAATTTGCAAAAAATCACTCAGTAATAATATTCGTGAGTGGCAAAGAGAGTTCAAATGGCAAAGTATTATTTGACTTATGCAAATCCGTAAACGAGAGAACTTATAAAATTGAATCTCTTAGCCAACTAGATCGCTCTTTATTAAAAGAGGATGATATAATTGGCATTTGCGGAGCAACTTCAACACCTAAATGGCAATTGGAGGCTGTAGCTGAAAGTGTACTAGCTTAAAACAATAGTATCTATCACTATATCCTCTTTCGGCCTATCACCTTTACCTGTTTCTGCATTTTGTATTTTTTCAACAACATCCAAGCCCTCTATCACCTCTCCAAATACAGTATACTGTCCATCAAGATGAGGTGTTCCCCCCAATTCTTTATACACTTGTATTTGCTCTGGGGTAAGTTTTATATCGCCACAATCCTTAATCATTGTATTAGTTTGTGCAATAAGCTTTTCTTGAAGCTCCTGAAGGCCTGCCTGATCCCTACTTCTTCTAAGATCCATAATTAAAGATTTATTTTCTGCAGCAAGCTGGCTGAAGATCTCATTCTCTTTCATCACTCTCAGATTTTTCTCAATCTGCTTAATTTGTCCATCTTTATATGTATCTCCCCACACGATATAAAATTGTGATCCTGATGATTCTCTGCCGGGGTTCACTTCATCTCCTTGGCGAGCTGCTGCAATTGCACCTCTTTTATGGAAAAATTTAGGGTAAATTATTTCAGACTTGATAGTATAACCAGGCCCACCAGTTCCCAATTGCTTCCCTGAAGATGCTCCTTTAGACTGAGGATCACCCCCTTGAATCATAAAATTAGGAATCACACGATGAAATAGTGTTCCATCGTAAAATTTCTCATTCACAAGTTTTAAAAAATTATCTCTATGTAATGGGGTCTGATCGTAGAGTTCGATTTTAATATCGCCCAGTTTAGTTCTAATTGTAACAATTTTACTCATAATATTATATATTTAGCTTCCCGAAAAAAATTCGTATATTTGCGGTCAAATTTAGGAAAAATCAATTAAATAAATATGGCAACTACAGCAGATTTTAAGAACGGACTATTTTTCAGCTATAACGGCAAACCTTGTCAATTAGTTTATTTTCAACACGTAAAACCAGGTAAAGGTGGAGCTTTCGTTAAAACTAAATTTAGAAACTTAGAGAACGGAAGAATCCTTGAAAACACTTTCACTGCAGGTGAGAAGATTGAATTGATAACTGTTGAGAGAAGACCTTACCAATTTTTATACAAAGATGAGCTTGGCTACAACTTTATGCACAATGAAACATTTGAGCAAATTCATTTAGAAGAGAGCTTTGTTGATAACGCAGACTTAATGAAAGAGGGGCAAATCGTAGAGATGATGTTCTTAGCAGACGAAGAGAGATGCTTAACATGTGAGCTACCTCAATTCGTAGAACTAGAAGTTACATACACAGAGCCTGCTGTTAAAGGAGATACAGCTTCTACAAATGCGCAAAAACAAGCTACATTAGAGACTGGTGCAACTATCAATGTTCCTCTTTTCATCAATCAAGGTGAAAAAATCAGAGTTAAAACTGAGGATAGAAGCTACGGCGAGAGAGTAAAATAACAACACACAATAATTCATATTAAAGAGCATTTGGTGGGAGAGACTTCTGCAAAATGCTCTTTTTTTATACCTAACACATACACATCAAATGAAAACACATATAATTATCTTTATTGCAATATTTACATTTGCAAGCTGCAACAGCAATAATAAGACATACCTATCAACATCCCAGATAGAACAACTTATTGAGAGTGGAGAGTACACAAAAGCTCAGCAAGCAATCGCTCAGAAAATAATATTAGACCCATCGCTAAGTAGTAATCAAAAAATAGAGCTTGACTTCAAAAAGGAGAGATTAGATCGCATAAAATCGGATTTCACAAAAAATGATTCAAGTGTTATACTATATATAAAAGATATATATCCACAGGTAACAAGTTCAGAAATCGCCCAATGGGAGAAAAGCGGAGCATTGGAGCATAAAATAATTGATGGAGAAAAGAGATACTTCCATAGTGCACATAGAAACTTATTCCGAATAAGTAAAGAGGCACAAGAGAAGCAAACAAAAATTAAAGGTAGGCAATCTGATAGCTTGGATAGATTTTTAGCAAAATTCATTCCTCAGCTAGAGAATTTCAAAGGGACAAATTACTCTAAGAACAAATTTGAACATCTAATCCTTCCACAAGAGTTTAATATTACTGTCACCATGACTGTAAAGCCAAATGTAGTTCCTGATGGAGAAATAATAAGGGTATGGCTCCCATTTCCAAGAGAAAGCGCGCAATATGAAGATATAAAATTAATTTCTGTTTCTGATCATAACTTTATAATGTCACCCGATAAATACTCACATAAAAGCATATACATGGAGGGGACAGCTATAAAAGATAGTGTAACTACATTCACATATACAGCATCATTTAAATCATACAATAGGTTTTTTGACTTTACAGCTGAGGATGTAAAAGTATACAATAAAGAGAGTGCGACTTATAAAGATTACACTAAAGAGGAAAACGAGCATATTATATTCACAGATGATATAAAAAGAATAACGGATAGTATAATTTCAGGGATAGAGAATCCATATCTCAGATCAGTAAAAATATATGAATATATAGCTTCAACTTACCCATGGGCAAGTGCAAGAGAATATTCAACAATAACAAATATTCCGCAATATGTGATAGATAATAAGCATGGAGATTGCGGACAAGTTTCTCTTCTGTATATCACCATGGCAAGATATGCCGGAATACCATCTAAGTGGCAAAGCGGATGGATGCTACACCCCGGAGAAGTAAATCTGCACGATTGGGCTGAGAGCTATTATGAAGGGATTGGATGGGTACCCGTTGATCAGTCTTTTGGGATATCACCATATTACACAAAAGGGCTTGACGCGTATCGCCTAATTGTTAATGAAGATATATCCTCTGATTTCTTCCCAGCAAAGATACACCACAGAAGCGAAACCGTAGATTTCCAGCGTGGAGAAGTTGAATGGAAAGGGGGCAATCTTTATTTCGACAAATGGCGCACTCGTTTGAAAATAAACAATTAATCACGTAAAATATCAAGCATATAGTCAAAATGATTCACTGCATCCAAGCTATCAATCTTTGAGAGATAAGAACTATGCATATCATTAAATGCTGCAATATATTTTTTAGCAACAGGCTCTACACTTGGGCTCTCCATTGTGAGAGGATTTATAGGCTTACCATTTTTATAAATCCTGAAGTCTAAGTGTGGGCCGGTTGATAAACCTGTGCTCCCAACATATCCTATCAGCTCACCTTGCTTAACTCTTTGTCCTATTTTTAAGCCTTTCGCATACCCTTTAAGATGCATATAAACAGACGTGTATGTTGAATTATGTTTTATTTTCAGAGTATTCCCTCCGCCACCTGCCCAGCCTTTAGACACCACAACACCATCACCTATTGATACAACATCTGTTCCGCTTGGAGCTGCATAATCAATACCGGTATGTGGCCTTACAATTTTCAGAACCGGGTGCTTACGAGCATAAGTGAAACCAGAGCTTATTCGTGTAAAATTAAGAGGAGCCTTCAAAAAAGCCTTCTTCAAACTCTCGCCTGCCTCATTCCAATATTTGCTCCCAGATTCTCCATCATCAAATCTGATAGCCTTAAAAACTTTTCCGTCATGAATAAACTCAGCATAGTAAATATGACTAAGCCCTACAAAATCCCCTTCATGTATAAGATCATCATATATAACTCGGAATGAATCACCCTTTTGCAATCCAAAGAAATCTATGGTGCAATCATAAATATCAGATAATTTTAATGCAAGCTGAGGTGAACATCCTGCTCTTTTTACATCATTCCATAGCGAGCTATTGATTGTAACCTCTGCAAATTTAGTTTGAGGCAAAATCTCTTTTTCAAAAACTTTCACATAAACCGAATCTCTCAAAGAGAATAAAACATTCGATTTTTTATCAATCTCATAAATAAAATAACTCAAAGAATCACCATCATTGGTATAGAATGCTTCATAAGCATTACCAATTATAATTTTTGTAACATCAAACACATTTTTTGATGCCTCAATCAATTTCTGAGATTTATTTCCGTCAGCACCTAAATTCAGCATCAATGTACCAAAAAAATCGCCCCTTTTTACCTCTCCTTCCACAATATAATAATCATTAAGATTAATCCCATAAACATTAGTTTGAGATTCAGCTACATCACTAAACTCAATCTGCTCATTACCAACAGTATTTGCACACCCTGCAATAAATAGAACAGCAAAAAAATAAAGATACTTAGGCATAATATAATTGAATTAAAAACTTATGAAAAATTGATTTTGCACAATGTTAATAAATTTTGTGGAAAAATTTGTAAAAATTTGTAATTTTATGGAAAAGATTATATAATTTTGCAGTAACCATACTTATATATACAAAATTCATATTAATGAAGACTTTTATAGGGGAACATATAGTAAAAATTGATGACAAAGGGAGAGTAATTTTTCCCTCTGCATTCAAGTCTTTATTTACCCCGGATGAGTCAATTTCATTTATTGTAAAAAAAGACATTTTTGAGGAGTGTCTATCAATGTGCACACCTGAGCAGTGGGAAGAGGAATCGGAGCATTTAAAGCAAAGATTAAACCTCTACAACAAAGAGCATGCTATGTTCTGGAGAGAGTACATGAGAGATCGTGCACAAGTGGAGCCTGACGGCAAATTAGGCAGAATAACCATTCCTAAAAAACTACTCTCCTCCATTGGAGCTCAAAAAGAGCTCGTATTTGCAGGCAACGATTTCAAGATTGAGATATGGGCGAAAGAGAAATATGATGCAAGCAAAATGAGTCAAGATGATTTTACCAGCTTGGCAGAAAAATTATTAGGGTAGTATAAAAAAATAAAATATGTCTGAATATCACATACCGGTTCTTTTGAAAGAGAGTGTTGATGCACTAAACATTGATTTAAATCCGAATGGAATTTATGTGGATGCTACTTTTGGTGGTGGAGGTCACAGCAGAGAGATTTTGAGCAGATTAGATAAAAGAGGAAGACTTATAGCTTTCGACAGAGATAGCGATGCAATAAAAAATGCACCAAAAGATGATAGATTGATATTGGTGCATAATAACTTCAGGTTTGTTGAGAACTTTGCAAGATATTACGGATATTTTGAAAAAATTGACGGAATACTGGGAGATTTAGGTGTGTCATCTCATCAATTTGATACGGGAGAGAGAGGGTTCTCATTCAGATATGATGCTCCTCTTGATATGAGAATGAATAAATTGGCCAAAGTGAGTGCCGCGGATATCATAAACAACTACTCGAGAGAGGATCTTATCAGAATTTTTAGAATATACGGAGAATTAGATAAGCCCCACAAAGCTGCCGATTTTATATGCAAAGAAAGAGAGCATAACTTAATTGAAACAACAGGGCAACTAAGCAAATGCGTGGAGAGATTATATAACACAAATACAGAGCATAAATTTTTGGCAAAGCTTTATCAGGCACTAAGGATTGAGGTAAATATGGAGATGAGAGCATTGGAGGAATTCCTTAAAGGTGGCTTAAACTCGCTGAAAGAGACAGGAGTAATGTCGATAATTACTTATCACTCCTTAGAAGACAGGATGGTTAAAAATTTCTTTAAGAGTGGAAATATTGAGGGTAAAATAGAAAAAGATTTTTACGGCAGATCAATAGTACCAATTGAGCAAGTTACAAGAAAACCTATTATTCCAAGCGAAGAGGAGATACAAAGTAATACCAGGAGTAGAAGTGCAAAATTAAGAGTAGCAGCAAAGTATGGAAGAGAAGAGAAAGTTTAACATTACATCCGATATACTTGGAGGGCAGATATTAGCTCGCGAAAAGATACTCTCTCAATGGAGATTTATACTTTTCCTTTTCGGGCTGACAATTATATATATAACAATTACATTACAAGTTGAAAAGACTCAATTAACGCAAATTAGGAACCAGAGAGAGATTAAGAATCTAAAATCAGATTACACAAGCAAAGCAGCAAGATTGCAATATGCGAGCAAAAGAGGAGAAGTGGAATCAAGATTAATAAATCAAGGATCAAAACTTACAAAACCAATTAAACCAGCAAAAAGAGTAAGAAAAGATTAATGCACCCAAATACCTATGAACGGAATTTTTCTTAGAATCGCTTTAATATATAAATTATTTGTAGTTGTGACTATAGGTGTCATAATTAAGGTAGTTTATGTGCAATATATTAGTGATGAAGAGACGAGTGTAATAGAGAATGCCTTCAAAGAGGAGATTATTCCTGCAATGAGAGGAGACATATTGGCTTGTGACGGAAGTCCGCTTGCTACATCAATTCCGTTTTATGAAGTAAAAATAGATTGTACAGTATCTAACAAAGATACATTTGACAGCAATGTGGCAAGACTGAGCAAGGCATTAGCAGCTTTTTATAAAAATAAGACAGCTGCTCAATATGAGAAAGAACTGAGAAAAGCAAGAAAAGATGGAAATAGATATAAAAAACTGGGGAACAGACTAATTGATTACTCAGAACTGAATGTTGTAAAACAATTCCCAATATTAAGGTTGGGAAAGAATAGAGGAGGAATAATAATAGAAGAAAAATATACACGCAGAAACCCTTACGGAAGATTGGCGTTCAGGACAATAGGATTTACCAATACAGTGGGTGTAGGTGTAGGAATTGAAGGTAGTAGCGATTATTACTTAAAAGGAGAGCCGGGCAAGCAAGTTCTACAAAAGTTCCTTGGTGGAGAATGGCGACCATTAAACAGCACAGAAAACTCCTTGCCTAAAGATGGCTTTGATATTCAGACTACCATAGACATAGGTATCCAGGAGGCTGCTGAGAAGGCTCTCAGAGAACAACTTGCAAAAGGGAATAATATAGAGGGGGCAACAGCTATAGTAATGGAGGTAAGCACAGGGGCAATAAGAGCAATAGCAAATATGAAAAAAACATCTACCGGAGGATATGATGAATCATATAACTATGCAATTGGAGATGCAACTGAACCGGGTAGTGTTTTTAAGCTCATCACTCTAGTTGCATTATTGGAAGATAAATGTGTCAATCTTAATACACCAATTGATGCCGGAAATGGTAAATGGAGCTATGGAGGACATGTTTATTCAGATGTAACTCCGGGAGGGTACGGGTTGGTAAGTGTTAAGAAAGCATTTGCAAAATCATCAAACGTTGCTTTTGCAAAGCTTGCAGTTGATCATTACGGGGGTAATGAAAAGAAATTTGTAGATAGAATACATAGTATGAAGGTGGGAGAAAGATTTAATCTGGATATTCAAGGGGAGGCAAGAGCCGCAATATACTCTCCGGGAGATCAAATGTGGTCTAGGACAAGTTTGTCCTCTATGGCTATAGGTTATGCAACACTGCTTACACCATTGCATACATTGACATTTTATAATGCAATTGCAAATGATGGTAAGATGATGAAACCATTCTTTATCGAGTGCCATAAATATAATGGAGAGGTGGTGACAGAATTTAAACCACAAGAGATAAGTGGAGCAATATGCTCGAAATCCACAGCAAAAGAGGCTAGGGAGGCTTTAAGAAACGTAGTTGAGGAGGGAACTGGCAAATCTTTTAATACACCGGAATATAAAATTGCCGGAAAAACAGGAACTGCACGTATGGCATATTCAGGGGGAGGATATGAGAGAAACGGATACAGAAGATACCAGGCTTCATTTGCAGGATATTTTCCAGCAGACAACCCCAAATATACCGCCGTTGTAATTTTATATTCGGGAGATACAAGAGGCAACTTTTACGGAGGATCACAAGCGGGCCCCGTATTTAAGCAAATTGCAGATTATATTTACTCAACATCTCCGGATTGGGCTCCGGCATTGAAAAACAATTTAAATGTTGAGGCTAATAGTAAGCAAATAGCGAAAATAAAAAATGATATAGATAAAACTATTATGCATTTCAATCCTAAGAAGGATTCTCTTATAGATTTCACAAATATGGGATTAAAAGATGCATTATACATATTAGAAAATATAGGATGTAAAGTTAATTTCTCGGGGTATGGCAAGATTATTAGTCAAGATCCAAAACCGGGAAGTAAAATAGATAAAAACACAGTAGTTAATTTACAATTAAAAGAAAATGGAGCTTAGCAAATTATTAAATGGTATTACAATTCAAGATGGGTCCTGCAATATAACCGGTCTTAAAGCTAGTTGTGTTTGCCAAGACTCAAGATTATGTAAACCCAACTCACTATTTATAGCAATAAATGGTGCAGAGATTAATGGCCACAATTACATTGGAAAAGCTATAGAAAACGGAGCAAAATATATTGTGTGCGAATATATTCCAAAGGATGCACCAGCAAATTGCAACTACATACTTACAGATAATAGTAGAAAGGCATTAGCAACAATTGCATCAAATTATTATAATAACCCATCTTCACAATTAAAACTTGTTGGTGTAACAGGCACAAACGGAAAAACCTCAATTGCAACACTGCTATATAATATGTTCACCAATATGGGGTATAACTGCGGATTGCTGTCCACCATTGCAAATTTCGTTGGAGAAAAAAGATACGAAACACAAAATACTACCCCCGGTTCTTTGGAGATAAACTCTCTTATGAACCAAATGGTTGAAGCTGGTTGCGAATATTGCTTTATGGAGGTGAGCTCACACTCATTACACCAAGACAGAGTACACGCTCTTACTTTTAAGGGAGGGATATTTACAAACCTGACACATGACCACCTAGATTATCATGGAACATTTGCTAATTATTTAAGTTGCAAAAAGAGTTTCTTTGATAATTTACCAAAAGAGGCGTTTGCACTCACAAATATAGATGACAAAAATGGTTCTGTAATGGTGCAAAACACAAAAGCACAAGTATATACTTATGCTAATAAGAAGCCTGCAGATTTCAAAGTAAAGATTATAGAGAAAAGCATTGAAGGGATGCTATTGAATATAAATAACACCGAAATGTGGTGTAGATTTTTGGGAACATACAATGCGCTAAACCTAACAGCAGTATATGGGGCAGCTGTGTTACTTGGTACAGATAAGGATGAGGCGGCCTGCGAGTTAAGTAAACTTAAATCGGTATCGGGCAGGCTGGAATACATAAGGGGCGGGGAAGATATAATTGCGGCAGTTGATTATGCTCATACGCCGGATGCTTTGGAAAATGTTTTGAAAACATTGCAGGAACTAGCTCCTGAGGGGGATCTTGTATGCGTATTCGGATGTGGTGGTAATAGAGACAAAACTAAAAGGCCAGAGATGGGAGAAATTGCCGGTAAATATGCAACCAGAGTTGTTGTAACATCTGATAACCCTAGGAATGAAGATCCATTAGAGATTATTAAAGATATAAAAGAGGGAATGGATATAAAAATGAGAGCAAAATCTCTTTTCATCCCTGATAGAATGGAAGCAATAAGAAGTGCGATCCTCACGGCTAAACCGGGTTCAATTATTTTAGTAGCAGGTAAAGGGCACGAAGATTATCAGATTATAAATGGAGTAAAACACCATTTAGATGATAAAGAGATAATATCAGAAACTTTTGAAATGTTAAATAACAGCACAAACTAATATAAATATGTTATATCATCTATTTGAATACTTGCAAGCAAACGGATATGACTTTCCGGGAATGGGATTAATGAAATATATCTCATTCAGAGCTCTTATTGCCACAATGCTTTCACTGGTATTAGCCCTTTTTGTAGGTCCTAAGATCATTAGGATGCTTCAGAAAAAGCAAATAGGTGAGCAGATAAGAGATCTTGGATTAGAAGGGCAAATGCAAAAAAAAGGTACACCTACAATGGGTGGTATAATAATACTTATATCAATACTTGTTCCTGCTTTATTATTTGCAAACCTATCAAATATATACATATTTCTCCTTATCATCACAACTATATGGCTTGGATTCATAGGTGGAGTTGACGATTTTATTAAAGTATTCAAAAGAGATAAGGATGGCCTAAGCGGTAAATATAAGATTATTGGGCAAGTAACTTTAGGCTTAATTGTAGGCTTAGTTTTATGCTTTAGCTCACACGTAACCGTAAGAGAAAAAACAACAGCCAAAGATTCATTGGGGCACCCTGAAATCCTACAAGAAACCACACACACATCAGTAGCATATTTCAAGGATGCCAAAAGTACCCAGACAACAATTCCTTTTGTAAAAAATAACCAATTCGATTATGCTTGGCTCTCCCCTTTTGAAGGAAAAGCAGGAGATATAGCGAGCTGGATAATATATATTATTGTTATAATATTTGTAATCACTGCTGTATCTAACGGAACAAATCTAACTGATGGAATGGATGGGCTTGCCACAGGAGTATCTGCAATAGTAGGTGTCACAATTGCTGTGCTTGCATATCTATCGGGTAACTCAATATACGCATCATATCTTAATATAATGTATATCCCAAATACTGGGGAAGTAGTAATATTTATGGCAGCCTTTATAGGTGCCTTAATAGGATTCCTATGGTATAACACTTTCCCTGCACAGGTATTCATGGGAGATACGGGAAGTTTAGCCTTAGGGGGAATAATAGCTGTAGCAGCTATCATAATTCGCAAAGAGCTACTTATCCCAATATTATGCGGAATTTTCTTCGTAGAGAGCTTGTCTGTAATACTACAGAGAGCATACTTTAAATATACAAAAAAGAAATATGGCACAGGTAGAAGGGTATTTAAAATGAGCCCATTACACCATCATTTCCAAAAAGAGGGAATAGAAGCCATTATACAGAGCCCAAAACATGCTATTCCGGAAGCTAAAATTGTAGTAAGATTCTGGATTATAGCAATATTGCTATGTGCAATAACCATAATAACATTAAAAATAAGGTAATCATGAATAGAATTGTTATACTTGGTGGCGGTGAAAGCGGAATAGGTTCGGCAGTACTTGCAAAGGTTAAGGGATTTGATACATTCCTTAGCGACAACGGAGCTATTCCACAGAAAGGAAAAGAGATATTAGAAAAATATGATATTTCGTATGAAGAAAAAGGGCACACAATTGATAAGATCTTAAACGCAAATGAGATTATCAAAAGTCCAGGCATACCCGATAATATCCAGATAATTCAATCTATAAGAGAGAAAGGGATTAAGATTATATCGGAGATTGAATTTGCAGGAAGATATGATAATTCAAAAAAGATATGTATTACAGGTAGTAATGGAAAAACAACCACTACCTCTCTTATATACTATATGTTAAAGAATGCAGGCTTAAATGTTGGGCTTGGGGGAAACATAGGCAAAAGTTATGC
The DNA here is from genome assembly GCA_964649555.1 of uncultured Muribaculaceae bacterium. GTDB lineage: Bacteria > Bacteroidota > Bacteroidia > Bacteroidales > UBA932 > Egerieousia. The sequence continues at coordinate 4,694 of CAZYQA010000007.1, read as the reverse complement.
ATATCAGGTTGCTACCGAGAAATATGATTATTACGTTTTGGAACTAAGTAGCTTCCAATTGGACGGCATGTATGATTTCAAAGCAGATATAGCTATCCTGATGAATATAACACCTGACCATTTAGATAGATACGAGTACAAATTACAGAACTACGTAGATTCAAAATTTCGTATAACCAGAAACATGAAAAGTGAAGATTGCTTCATTTTCTGCGCAGACGACCCTATAACTAATGAAGAGTTGCAAAAAATAGTTCTTAAAACAACTATGCTCCCATTCAGTCAAGAAAAAGAGGTAGAGCAGGGTGCATATCTTGATGATCAGGAGATGATAGTAAACTACAAAGAGGATGAATATATAATGTTTATCAGAGAGCTGGCAATTCAAGGTAAACATAACATATACAACTCAATGGCAGCAGCTATCACAGCAGAAGCAATGAGGATAGATAAGGACGTTATAAGAGAGAGTTTGATGAGCTTCAAAGGAGTAGAGCATAGGATGGAGAAAGTTCTTAAGATCAGAAATGTATTATATATAAATGACTCAAAAGCTACAAATGTAAACTCATCATGGTACGCATTGGAAAGCGTGAATACTCCTATTGTATGGATCGCAGGGGGAAAAGATAAAGGGAACGACTATGAGCCTTTATATAATCTTGCAAAAGAAAAAGTAAGAGTGCTTATATGTATGGGAGTTGATAATGCTAAATTAATAGAAAACTTCAAAGATAAAGTAGATGCTATATATGAGGCAAAATCTGCCAAAGAAGCGATAGAGATAGCATACAAAAATGCCAAAGAAGGTGAAACAGTTTTATTATCACCATGCTGTGCAAGTTTTGATCTATTTAAAAACTATGAAGATAGAGGTGAACAATTTAAAGAAGCAGTAAGAAATTTATAAAATGTCAGCAACACAAGAGAGAGTAAATACGCAATTTATAAAACAATTGCATGGAGACAAAGTGATCTGGGTAATAGTATTCCTATTATCACTTGCCTCTATTGCCCTCATTTACTCAGCCAGCAGTAGCCTTGCATACAAAGAACACTCAACAAATTTCAGTTACTTGATAAAACAATTGCAGTTTGTAATAGCAGGGTTTGTCACATTGTTTATTTGTTACAAAATCCCTTTAGGGTGGTATAGGTTTTTATCTGTGGGTGTATTTGCAGCCAGTGTAATTTTATTAGCATTAACACCAATAATAGGAAAAGAGCTAAATGGAGCAAAGAGATGGATAGACATAATGGGATTCTCATTTCAACCAGCCGAATTAGTAAAGATCACAATAGTATTATATTTAGCCAAAACGCTTGAATCTACTAAGTTAGATACATTTAAGACTTTCTTCTTACAAATATTACTACCAGTAGGTATCACTTGTTTGTTTATAATGATAGGTAGTGTATCAACCGCTCTTTTTGTGGGTATTATAAGCACTTTAGTACTATTTATAGCAGGGGTAAAATGGAAATATTTATTTTACTCTGCCGGAATTGGAGCATCGCTCATAGTCTTTTTAATAGTATTATACTTGATATTCGGATCATCAATAGGGATATTTAAACGATTTGATACGGCTTTCAGCAGATTAAACAAACACTTTACAGAGCAAGAGATAAGTGAAAATTTAACAGCAGAAGAGAAACAAAAAATATATGACAAGACACTACAAGAGGATATGGCGAGAGCTGCCATAGCATCTGTAGGGATAATTGGAAAAGGTCCCGGGCAAAGTGTACAACGATACAACCTACCCCACCCCTATTCGGATTATATATACACTATCATAATAGAAGAGTATGGGCTTGTAGGTGGAATTGCCATATTAATGCTATACTTATGCTTTCTTTATCGGTGTGTTATACTTATAAAAAGTTGTGCAAAAACCTTTACAGCACTCACTGTAGGGGGGCTTGGTTTATTAATAACTTTTCAAGCCTTTTTACACATATTGGTAAATGTAGGTGTATTACCTGTTACAGGGCACACATTACCACTTATAAGTTTGGGCGGCTCATCATTACTGATCTTAAGTTGTGCTTTTGGAATTATACTCTCAGTAAGTAGAACAATAGATGTATCGAGCAAGAAGATAGAGCAAAAAGAGGAAACAAAAGAGCAAACAAAGGAAGAGAGAAAAGAAAAAGAGGATGGAAATCACCAAATAATAGGAGCTAACGGAGAATTTAAATAATGAAAGGAATTAGAGTCATAATAAGCGGTGGCGGCACAGGAGGACATATTTTTCCTGCAATTTCTATTGCAAATGCAATAAAAGAGATAGCTCCACAGAGTGAAGTATTATTTGTAGGGGCAACAGGTAGAATGGAGATGGAGAAAGTACCTGCGGCAGGATACAAAATCATTGGCATACCGGCAAGGGGCTTAAAAAGGCCTTTATACTCTTTATCCAATATTGGGGTTATGTGGGATTATCTAAAATGCCGTACGAAGGCAAAAGATATAATAAGAGATTTTAAACCAAACCTAGTGGTTGGAGTTGGAGGATACGCCAGCGCAGCAATCGTTGATGTAGCACACGGTATGGGGATACCCACTCTGCTACAAGAGCAGAACTCTTATGCAGGCTTGGTAAACAAAAAAAATGGTGGGAAAGCGGATATAATATGTGTAGCTTACGATAATATGGAAAAATTCTTTCCAAAAGATAAAATTCAACTCACAGGAAATCCGATAAGAAAAGATATTACCCCCTCTACCGAGCAGCAAAAAGAAGAAGGATATAAATTTTATAACCTAGATCCAAACAAAAAGACAATATTTGTTGTTGGAGGGAGCCTGGGATGTAGGACACTAAACAATTGGGTAGAACACCACATAAAGAGTGAGCCGCAAGATTATCAGATAATATGGCAATGTGGAAAAGCATATAAAGAGGAAGTGGATAAATTTATGAAAGATAGGGTGAACCCCAATATATATTATTCAGATTTCATAAACAGGATGGATTTAGCTTATGGAGTAGCAGATATAGTAATAAGTAGAGCCGGAGCAGGAACAATCTCCGAATTATGTGTTGCCGGAAAGTGTACAATATTTGTCCCATCCCCAGTAGTAGCAGAAGATCATCAGACGCATAATGCAATGGCACTAGTAAATAAACTTGCCGCGCAGATGGTAAAAGATTCTGAAGCTGTTGAAGAACTATCACATAAGATCATCAAGCTATTGAATGATCCGAACAAAATAAAATTATATGAAGAGAACATAAAATCTCTAGCAAAAACAGAAGCTGCAAAAACGATTGCACAAGAGTGTATAAAATTGGCAAAATAATAAGAATATGTTAGAAAGTGTATATTTTATAGGAATAGGTGGGATAGGAATGAGTGCTATCGCACGCTATTATAAACATGCCGGATACAAAGTAAGCGGATATGATAAAACTCCCAGTAAGCTCACAAGTAAGCTTGTAGAGGAGGGAATACCCGTACATTACAATGATGATATAACATTCATCCCTAAAGATACAGAAACGACACTAGTAATATATACCCCTGCAATACCACAAACACTAGAGGAGTTGCAGTACGTAAAGAACAATGGATATAGATTAATAAAAAGATCAAAAGCACTTGGGGAAATAGCTAAAGATCAGAAATGCTTAGCTGTAGCCGGAACACATGGCAAAACCACAACCAGTACAATGCTGGCACATATTTATACAGATTCAGGTGTAGGTTGCTCTGCATTTTTAGGTGGAATCTCAAAAAATTATCATACCAATTTATTATTAAGTAAAAACCCTGTTTTGGTAGCAGAGGCAGATGAGTTTGACAGATCATTTTTACAACTATATCCCGATATTGCACTAATCACCTCAACAGATGCAGATCATTTGGATATTTATAACGATGTAAAAACAATTAAAGAGGCATTTGCTGAGTTTGCATCACAAGTAAAAGAGGATGGATATTTAATTATAAAAAAAGGTATAGAGCTAAACAGAGAGAATATAAAAGCTAAAATATTCAAATACTCTTTTGAAGAAGAGGGTGATTTTTACCCGAAAAACAAAAAACTTTTAGAGGGCGGATATTTCTCATTTGACTTAGTTTACCCCACAGGAGAGATTAAGGATTGCACTTTAGGAATACCGGGGTGGATAAATGTAGAAAATGCTATAGGGGCATCAGCTATCGCAATATTAGGTGGTGTAGATCCTCAAAAAATCAGAGAGGCACTACAATCTTTTTCAGGTGTTGAAAGGAGATTTGACATCCATATTAATACTCCTAAAATTGCATACATAGATGATTATGCACATCATCCGAAAGAGATAAGCTCTGCAATAACATCAATAAGAAATATGTTTCCAGGGAGAAAGCTAACAGGCATATTCCAACCTCATCTATATACCAGAACGCGTGATTTTGCCCCTGAGTTTGCAGAGAGCCTAAGTATGCTGGATAGCGTAATTCTATTAGATATTTATCCTGCCAGAGAGCTACCCATTGAGGGTATAACATCCAATATTATATTAGATGATATTAGAATCAATGATAAAATTCTAATAAGCAAAGAACAAGTATTGGATGAACTAAAAAACAGAGATTTAGATATTGTAATCACATTTGGCGCAGGGGATATAGATAGATTAATAACACCTATTACCAATTTGTTAAAATGCTAAAAAAAATATTAACATATATATTTTATT
>CAZYQA010000006.1:9245-22651 GCA_964649555.1 uncultured Muribaculaceae bacterium | reverse complement strand
ATCTGAGGAGCTTGGTATTCTCGTAATAGAAACTGTACTAAATATCGAAAATATATAAAAACCCTATTATAATCATTACAGATATAAGTATTGTATGAAAGTAGGGGCGAGGGAATTTCTTATAAATCTGTTTTGATATAAGATATGCTCCTGCTGTAAGTAGTATAAAAAGTGATTCGTACAATATTATGCTCATTTCCTTCCCCTTTTCTGATAAAATTCAATAAATATCCCTGTAGCAAGCATGACAAATATTGTTGAGATTCCTGCAATAACAACAATTTGCCAAAGATTTCCTTTCAAATGAGAAGGATCAATTAATGTTGCACCTACAAGTGCCGGAATAAAGAATAGTATGAGGTTGCCCATCAAGAAAAGCGACACACTCTCTACCCACTCTTTTTTTACAATTCCAAACGCAAGTAGTGCAAAAAGCACAAGCATTCCTATCACAGCAGGTGATAAGAATCCTTGCGTTAGTGTGCTTAAAAAGACCCCTATGTAGTAACAAATTAAGATGATGATGGAGCCTAGTATAATGTTCTTAATATTCAAATGAGCTTCCTCCGATAAATTCTCTCATTACTGATGTTGGTGGTATATCCTTTTGTTCTTTTGGGTTTAACTCAACTATGTATGATAAAAATTTGAGCAACCTTAAGCTCTCTGCATATGCGGGAGATGTAGGGGGTATTCTCCTTAGTAATGGATCTGCGTAGTGCTTTAGTAATGGTAGTTCATATATTAATGCAGAGTTAAACATTGTATCTGCATACTCTTGGTATGGGAAAATATTTTTGTATTCCCCTTTGCGGACACTTTGCCACCTGAGTATTGTCTGCTCTGCAGATGTACCACGGAAGTTGTTGTCCCTCACCATTCTGCGGAGCATTCTACTATCTGTTGTTGAGATATAATTATTCTCATCAATTGATAAAGATGTAAGTGCCGACGCATATATTTTATACTTTATCTCATTATCTATTTCAGATGTCAATCCCGGATTAAGTGCATGTATACCCTCCATGATAAGAATATCATTTTCTCTTAATCTTAGTTTTGTGCCATCGAAAAATCTTTTACCCTCAGAAAAATTGAATTTGGGGATTTCAATACTTTTACCTTCAAATAGCTCTTTGAGCTGGTGATTAAGGAACTTAAGATCCATTGCTTCCAGGCACTCAAAATCATAATCTCCATTCTCATCTTTTGGGGTATCTTCTCTGTTTACAAAGTAGTTGTCCATTGCCAATACCACAGGGTTTAGCCCCAATACCTTTAATTGCAATGCAATCCTTTTTGATGTTGTTGTCTTGCCACTGCTCGAAGGGCCTGCTATAAGTACAAGTTTTACTTTATCTTTTTTCTCATGGATCTTATCTGCTATTGCAGCATATTTTCTTTCGTGTAAACCTTCTGCAATCTGAATAACATAGTTACCCCACCCTTTGAGTATTGCCAGGTTTATATTGCCTATATCTTTAGCACCTATTATACTGCACCAGCGGGAGTTTTCACTGAATACCTCTGCAAGTTTTGTTTCGTTTTGCGGTGCCGGAAGGTTATATGGAGCATCAGGCTCCGGGAATTGTAGGCAAAATCCGTGGCTATATGGTGTAACATTGAATTTATTAACCATTCCTGTTGAGGTCATCATTGGCCCATAGAATGTATCTCCGTACCCATCAAGGAAATATACTGATACAAAGAACTTTCCGAGATATTTGAAAAGTTTTGCTTTCTCAAATTGTCCGTGTCCGTTAAATAGCTTTACAGCCTCATCATTACTTAGTTTGCTTTTTACAATAGGGAGATTTGCAGTGATAATATGGTTCATTCTCTCCTTTATTTTATCAAGGTCTTGTCCTGTAAGTTTTATAGGGCGCTCCTCATGTCCTCCTCTGAGCTCTTTCTGAGGCTTCTCTACTAATTGTCCGTATAGCCCTGTTGGGAGTGCATAGTCCAGAATTAATTGGTATTGAGGATATAAATCCACAACAGCTTTTTGGAGAATAAAAGATAAACTTCGGTTATATGTTCTCCTTCCATCTGGATGTGAAATATCCAGAAATTCGATAGAGTGTGGCATGTATACACTAAAATCTAGCTCTTTTAATTGATTATCTACAAGAGCTGCAAGTGTAGGGTGCCCGCTTTTATATTCGGTAATTTTTAATACATGCTCTAATGAAATTCCGGGGGTAACGCTATAATATTCATTAGTGTTTTTGCAAAATATACGTATGTTCTCCATAAATCCTAGTTTTTAATTAACCAATGTTGAGGGTTTTGCTTGTTAGTTCCCTCCCATAATTCAAAATGTAGTGTTGATGTATTCTGATTTATAACAAGAGATCCCAATATTGTGTTGGGAGTTACTTTATCTCCAATTTTTACATCTACGTTATCCAGTTTGCAATAGAAAGTGAAGTAATTGCCATGTTGTACAAGAATACATTGATTATAACCCGGCATTGATACAATTTGTTTTACAACACCATCAAAAACTGCTCTTACTTGCGCACCTTGATGAGCGGAAATATTAATTCCATTATTAAAAGGGAGTTTAACATTTTTTAGTGTAGGGTGGTAATGTTCTCCAAATGATTCTATCACAACACCCTTTACAGGCCATGGGAGTTTCCCTTTGTTCGATTCAAATGATCCTGTAAGTTTTATGTTATTTTCAACTTCTATTTTGTGTTCATTATTCTCTTTTTCGTTTTTCCCATCTTTTGCCGCCAAATTTCTTTTTCTTTCCTCTTCCAGTGCCTTTGCAATCATCCTTTCAACTTCTTTATTTAGTTTCTGAGCCTCTTGCTTTTTTAGGGTAAGTTGCCTTTTGAATTCTTTTTGCTTTTTTGATAAGTTGGTTATCAGTGTTTTAGAGCTTTTTTCTTCTTTTTGAAGTGTATTTAATTCAGATTCTCTGATTTTTGATTGTTTTAGTGATTCTGCTTTTAACTTTCTTAATGTTGCTTGCTCTTTTAAGATATTATCTTTGGTGTCATTAATTTTATGCACCTGTTTAGATATATTATTTGAGTAGTTTCTCAGATAGCTCCATCTTCTGTACCCTTGTTCAAGAGAATTGCTGGACAGAATATACATAAACCATACTTTCTCATTTCTGTTTTTATAGGCATTGTAAATTAGCCTTTTAAAATAGAAGTCCAGAGTATCCAACCTTTGTTCAAGCTCTTTAATCTCTTTACTTTTTTTGTTAATGCCAAGATTCTGGATATCTATTTGCTTATCTAACTCTTTAAGAAGGGCTTCTCTATTCCCAATTTTATTTTGGATAAGAACCAATTCGTCTAAAGAATTCTTTTGTTTTTTCTGAGTCTGATTTATTTGCTCATCAAGAAAAGAAATGTCCTCTTCAAGCTTTTTTACCTTTTGTTGTTGTATCTCAATTTCTTTTGTTTGGGAGAATAGAATATTTTGTACCCCCGTAAGGAGTACAAATAAACTACATGCTAATATAATCTTGTATGTGGGTCTCATTTTATAAGTTTCTTAGCTTGCTCTCTGTAAATTGATGCTAAATCTTTTTCGCCTAGCGCCTCTAGCACGGTTGCGTAGTGGTTTAAAATATCGGGACTATCTTTCCCACCATATATCATAGCGTGCTTAAATTGTGCTTTTGCCTCTAAGGGTTTTCCCATAAGGTATAGTATCCAACCGAAAGTATCAAGATAAGTGGGGTTGTCCGGCTCCTGCTCAATGGTTTTTCTGCTCATCTGGTAAGCCTGCTTCATGCTTTTCCCTTCTAAAGCTAGGTAATATGCGTAATTATTTAAAACTGATGCGTTTGATGGGTCCCATTTAAGAGCTTTCTTATAATAAGAATATGCTTGTTTCTTATTTCCAATCTCATAAGAGAGATCTCCAATAAGTGAGTATGAGGTGATAATAAGGCTTGTATCTTTATTTTGCTGCGCCAGCTTTTCAAGTTTTTTGTATGTTGCTATTGCCCCATCAATATCTTTAAGCTTAAAATCTGATATTCCTATGAGTTGTAACAGATCTGTATTTTCATGAAATTTTTTAAGTGCTTCAGTTGATTCTTGTTTTACTGCTTCCCAATTTTCTATATGATATAAATATGTGATATATTGGAACATTGCGTCAAAGCTGTCAGGATATAATGTATAATTGTGCTTTAATACGCGTATGCAATTAGTTGTATCCTCAGATTGAGAATAGTATGCTGCAACAAGAAATAGGGTATTTGAATCTGCTGGGTGTGACATCTCCATATTTCTCACCATAGTATCCACTTGTGCCCTGTATCTTTGGATAAAATTAGGTGTCTGGAATAGTTGTTTTATATATTCACCTTTCATTTCCGAATCAATCTCTTTATCGGCAAAAAACGGCAATATGTCATTGAAATAATTATTAAAATCACCTGACATTCTGTAAACCTCTGCTCTGCCAAATAGGGCAGGTGCATATTTTTGATCTGATTTGAGAGCTTTGTTATAATATTCGATAGCTAATGTGTCTTTAAATCTATCTGCATACATATCTCCTATGAGGGTTTGCAATCTTGGGGATTGTAAATCTTTGTCAGCTTCTACCAAGTATTTTAAGGCTCCTTCCCAGTTTTGTTCTAAGCGGAAGATATTAAATTTTGTCATTACAACGCTTTCATTTCTCCCCTGGATTTTTTCTATTTTATCAAGTAACTCGCTGGCTTTAATTAAATCTTGTTTAGCGAGATATAAGTTTACAAGATTATAATATATGTCAGTTTTCTTTGGATATCTGATAGCTAAATCATTAAATACAGAAAGAGCCTCATTTACTTTATTGGTTTGCATATATAAATCTCCCAGAGAACTGTGATACCAATAGTTGTTAGTATCTAGCTCAATTGCTCTTTTCAAAAGTATCTCAGAGGTAGCAAGATCATTTTCGAGCAATGCAATTTTTGATAAATAGTAATATGATGCATCACTCTTATTATTTGCTTTAAGGTTGCTGTTAAAATATATCTTTGCAGAATCTAAGTTTTTAGAATTGTAATGATATAATCCTCGAATCATTAATGAATCTGAGTTGTTCTGGGCATTTAAATTTGTTGAGATAAATAATACAAAAAAGAGAGCTATTGTATATTTTATATTTTTGATTTTGCTGTTCATTATGTGCGAAACTAAGATTTTTACTTATTAGAGTGATACAAATATAAGAATTTATCACATTTTATTTTCTTTTTGCAACTTTTATTCCCATTTTTGCATCTATAGAATATTATGAATGATACAACAGCTACATTTACAATATACGGAAGCTGAACTTATAAACGAATGTGTGGAAGGTAATTCTTCTGCGCAGAAGTGTTTGTATGAGTTATTACATCCGCGGATGTATGCTGTGTGTTTGAGGTATGTTGGTGATAAAGAGGAGGCAAGAGATATTCTACACGACGGATTTATACTTCTTTTTAGCAAGTTAAAGAACTATAGAGGCGAAGGCTCATTTGAAGGATGGGCAAGGAAACTGTTTGTAAACACGGCTTTAATGCATTTGCGAAAGAATGATGCATTAAAAGAGAGTGAAGGAATTGAAACCTTAGGGTTTTCAAGTGTATCTATTGATGCTAAGATTCCCGAACAGTTTGACGCTTCAATTTTAATGGATATAATTTCAAAAATGCCTGTTGGATTCAGAACTGTTTTTAATATGTTTGCAATAGAGGGTTTTTCTCATAAGGAGATAGCTGAACAATTGCGAATAACAGAGGGGGGATCCAGATCTCAATTGAGTAGAGCGAGAATATGGTTGCAGGAGAGATTGAGAGAGATAGATAATTTTTAGAAGATGAAAGATAAGAATAACATAGACAATCTATTTCACAGTAAGCTATATTCCTATCAGGTGAAGCCTGAGGGGAGTGAGCAGATATGGGATTCTATATCTAAAAGATTAAAATATAGAAAGCAATTATTAGCAACGTTGTGCGCATGTGCTGCCGCCATCGTTGCTTTTTATTTTACAATGACACCAATAGTAGAAAAGCCATATACGCAAGATTCTATTGAGCTCTCTTATAATTATGGGAATAATTATGAATTAATAGAAAGTTCCACAATCGCTGCGTTAGCTGAAACTCAAACTATAATAAAAACTTCAAACATAACTTCAAATAAAACTAACCCTAGCACTAAAATTGTAAAAAATAGATCTGAGTATGTGGCTGATCTTGGTGTAGTGAATAATTCTTATGAAGGAATAATCTCTGAAGAGAATGAATCAGAGCAGGATAATAAGCAAGAGTCTGCTGTTTCTAAAAGGAGAGAAACTAAGCCTATTGATTTTATTGATTATGAAAGATCTTTCTTTGATGATGATGATTTTTTAGCAAAGAGGAAGAAAAGAACAAGTATATCGCTTAATTCAAATGTTTTACAAGGAGCTAAAACCGATAATAATGGAGAGAGAGGAATCTCTATGATGTCGGGGGGTGGCGCAATGAGTGAAATGTATATGGAGCGAATATCAGATGTAAAATATTCTTTACCAATAAATTTTGGAGTTCAGGTGCAGTTTCGCATTACAGATTTCTTAGGAATAGGAGTTGGTTTGAATTATTCTTATAACAGAAGCAAATATGATGTTCTGATAAATAAAAAAATGGGAGAGGTGAAGCAGAATATGCATTATATTGGAATTCCTGTGAATTTTTATGGAAGTTTGCTTCGTAAGAATGGGTTTAATTTGTACGCTAATGTAGGATTTAGTGCCGATAAACTTTTAAGAACATCGTATGATATAAGATATTATGATGGAGTAACCCATATAAATAATACATCTAAAAGTATAGAATGGGCTGTTAATTTGGGATTAGGTGTAGAATATACTTTTGTAGATTTTGCCGGAATATATTTAGAGCCTAATGCAGTATATTTCTGTAATGCAAAAACTCCATATAGCATCCGTAAAGATCAACCATTTCAGTTGAAAGCGGAGATTGGTCTACGCTTCCATTTCTAAAGATACGTTTTAAGTAGCTTTGCCATTTGAGAGGCGAAAACAAAATCATTCAATTCTTTGCAATCAGTATGTAGTATCTCTTTATTACTACCTTCCCACACTTTATTGCCTTTATAGATGAATGCGATTTTATCACCTATCTCCATTACAGAGTTCATATCATGTGTATTTATTACAGTTGTGATATTGTACTCCTGAGTAATTTCTTGAATTAGTCTGTCAATCAGAATTGATGTGGTTGGATCTAGCCCCGAATTTGGCTCATCGCAAAATAAATATTTAGGGTTTAATGCGATTGCTCGGGCTATTCCTACTCTTTTCTGCATACCTCCGGATAGTTCTGCCGGGAATTTTTTATTAGCATTTATAAGATCTACCCTCTTTAAGCAAAAGTTTGCCCTTTCAAGCATTTGTTCTTTTGTCCAATCTGTAAAGAACTCCATAGGGAACATTACGTTTTCTTCAACAGTTGCAAAATCAAAAAGAGCACTCCCTTGAAAAAGCATACCTATTTCTTGCCTAAGTTTCTTCTTCTGAGAGAGATCCATGCTTGTGAAGAGTTGATTGTTATACCATATTTCTCCTTTTTCGGGCTGAAATAGGCCAACCAAACATTTAAGTAGCACTGTTTTACCACTCCCGCTTGCTCCGATTATCAGAGAGCATTTCCCAGGCTCATATTGTATAGAGATGTCTTTTAAAACATCCCTTCCGTCAAATTCTTTATATAAGTTCTTTACAGTAATCATTTTATAACATTATTTTGGTAATGAGAAGATTGAAAACCAGAATTAATCCACTACTGATTACAATTGCCTGAGTACTCGATTTTCCAACACCTAGGGATCCTCCTTTTGCATAATATCCGTAGAATGAAGCTACAGATGTTATAATAAATGAAAATACAGCCATTTTTGTCATACTATAGAATATGTAATATTCTCTAAATGCGTATTGCAGGCCATCTGAATACTGGGCTAATGTTATTATTCCGGTAAAAAATATGATTATTGCTCCCCCTAGTAATCCCAGAATGAAACTAGCCAGCATAAGGAAAGGGCTTAATGTAACAGCAGATACTATTTTAGGAAGAATAAGATAGTTCGCTGAATTTACTCCCATTATCTCCATAGCATCTATCTGCTCGGTAATCCTCATACTGCCAAGCTCCGAAGCTATATTAGATCCAATTTTTCCTGCTAAAATAAGGGCAATCATTGTAGAGCAAAATTCAAGTACCAAACTCTCTCTTGCCATATATCCCACATACATTTTAGGAATAAAAGGGCTCTCCATATTACTTGCTGTCTGTAATACAATAACAGCTCCGATAAATACCGAGATGATACTTACAATAGGGATTGAATCGATTATTAATTTTTGAGCTTCCGATATATATTGTCTTCTGAAGATAAACCATTTTTCAGGTCTCTTAAAAACTCGCCCCATTAGAAGATAATATAAACCTATAAGTTCTAACGTTTTTTTCATTACTTTCGTTATACAGTGAAATTCTGCGCAAGTTACACATTTTTTTTATTTATAAATAATTCTTACTTTCGCTCAAAATTTACAAGAAATTACGCTTTGAAGATATTGTACAATATAGGAATAGATGTTTATGCCCAACTAGTAAGACTTGCCTCATGCTTTAATCCGAAGGCTAAATTGTTCCATGATGGGAGAAAAGGATTGCTGAAAAATATAAAGGAAAGCGTTAATACCACCTCTCCTATAATTTGGGTTCATTGTTCCTCTGTTGGGGAGTTTGAGCAGGCAAGACCGGTGATAGAATGGTATAAAAGTGAGAAGCCCGGGTTCAAGATTTTACTTACCTTTTTTTCTCCAAGCGGATATGAACAGTATAAAAAATATGCTTTAGCGGATTGGGTTTTCTATTTACCATTAGATAAGTCCTCTAATGTTAAAGAGTTTATAAGTATTGTAAAACCTGTAAAAGCAATTTTTGTAAAATATGAGTTTTGGTATAATTATTTAACTCAGCTAAAGAAAAATGGCATTCCAACTTATATAATTTCTGCTATTTTCCGCCCTTCTCAACATTTTTTTAAATGGTATGGATCTTTTTTCAGGGAGATGCTGCAATGCTATACTAAGCTATTTGTTCAAGATGAGCAGTCTGTTTCTCTGCTTAAAAGTGCAGGCGTTTCCCAAAATGTAATATTAAGTGGAGATACAAGATTCGACAGAGTGAATAAAATTGCATCTCAAAGTAAGGATCTTCCTTTAATAGAGCGTTTTTCGAAAGATAGATTTGTGGTAGTTGCAGGAAGTTCATGGGAGCCGGATGAAGAGCTCATAGCAGAAGTGATAAAGAACTTTTCTAAGATAAAACTAATTCTTGCACCTCACGAGGTGAGCGAACAAAGAGTTGAGGGGATAAAAAAACTGTTTTCCGGTAAAAGAGTGCTGGTAATTACAGATTTGGAAAAGCAGAATATTGATGATATAAATTTTGATGCCGATATTCTTATTGTAAATAAATACGGAATATTGTCTTCAATTTATAAATATGGTAAGGTTGCTTATGTAGGTGGCGGATTTGGTGTGGGTATTCATAATGTATTGGAGGCTGCGACTTATTCTGTACCTGTGATATTTGGCCCTAATTATTCTAAATTTAAAGAAGCCAGAGATTTATTGAAATTAGGGGGTGCTTATACGGTTTCGGATAAGACTCAATTATATAATATCTTTAATAGTTTTGTGGTTGCCCCTTCTGAAATTGAATTAAAGGGGAAGATAAGCGGAAAATATGTTAAGGATAATCTTGGTGCTACCATTAAAATAATTACTGAAATTGAATAGGATCTATTTATTTCAGAAAAAATTTACTTTTTGTCACCCTTCGTAATTCTGTTATACAATATCTTGCAAAGAAAAAAATGCTTTGCAAAATTTCTTGTGCCTATTGTGTTGGGCTTAATGTAACTACTGTTACTGTGGAGGTGGATATTAATGATGGTATATCGTTTTTTCTTGTAGGACTCCCTGATATTGCTGTAAAAGAGAGCCAGCAGCGTATAAGTTGTGCTTTGTCTTGCTTTGGATATAAGATTCCGGGTAAAAAAATTGTGATTAATCTTGCTCCGGCGAATGTGAAAAAGAGCGGTTCTGCTTTTGATCTTGCTATTGCTCTTGGAATTATCAATGCTTCCTCGCAAGCTTCTTTAATTCATATTAATGATTTTTTGATTATGGGAGAGCTTGCCCTGGATGGCTCTTTGCGTCCTATTGAGGATGCTTTGCCAATTATTCTTCACGCCAAGGAGAGTGGATTTAAGGGGTGTATTCTCCCTTATGGATCTGCTTTAGAGGGGAGAGAAATTGATGGGATTACCATTTTTGGCGTTAGTAATTTGCTTGAAGCTATTTATGTGCTTACTTCTGCTGATATGGCATTAGACTATGTAGTGGATAAGAATACATCTTATGATGAGCAGATTCCTTTAGAAAGTAGTGTTTCTTTATATGATTTTAAGAATGTAAAGGGGCAGCAAATGGTGAAGCAGGGGCTTGAAATTGCTGCTGCAGGGGGGCATAATGCTTTGATGGTTGGAAGCCCCGGGTCTGGTAAAACATTGATGGCTAAATGCTTTTCGTCGATTCTCCCCGAAATGTCTGTAGAGGAGTCTTTGGAGGTGAGTAAAATTTATTCTGTAGCAGGTTTATTGAGTGCTCAAAAGGGATTAATTAAAAAGCGCCCTTTTCGCTCTCCTCATCATACTTCTACAATTTATTCTTTAGTTGGTGCAGGTTCTAAGATTATTCCGGGGGAGATATCTTTGGCGCATAACGGTACTCTGTTTTTGGATGAGTTTACTGAGTTTTCCAGAGGTGCTATCGAGATTCTCCGGCAACCTTTGGAGGATAGGACAATTAATATTTGTAGGGCTAATAATCGTGTTACTTATCCTGCCTCTTTTATCCTCATTGCAGCAATGAATCCTTGTCCGTGTGGGTATTTATACGAGAAAGGGGGGAGGTGCAGGTGTTCATCTTCTGCAATTATGAAGTATTCGTCAAAAATTTCAGGGCCTATTTTAGATAGGATAGATATTCAGCTTAATGTAGCTCCTGTGACTGCAGATATGATTACAGGAGGGGAGGATTCAACAGCAGAGTCTAGTGCTCTTATAGCTGCTCGGGTAAAAAGGGCAAGGGATATTCAATATTCCAGATATAAAGAGGAGGGTTTTTATACAAATGCGGAAATTCCTCAGCCTCTTCTTGGTAAATATTGCTCGATAGGGGCTAAGGAAAAAGAATATTTAGCTAAATTGATGGAGAATAATGGGATCTCGGCAAGAGGATATGGCAGAATTCTGAAAATATCTCGTACTATTGCCGATTTAGATTCTGAGGATTTTATATCTTTGGCACATATTTGTAAAGCAATTCAGTTTAGAGTATTTACGGATGGTATTATATAATTGTATGAAGAAAGAGTTTGTTATTAATGGATTAGCTAGCTTAAAGCAAGTTGCAAAGGAGTTTGTAGAGTTTGTATCAACTAATGATGAGATTGAAAGCAATATTTTTGCTTTTTTTGGAGAGATGGGCGTTGGGAAAACTACTTTTATTAAGGCTTTATGTAGTGAATTGGGTGTAAAAGATATAGTAAATAGCCCAACATTTACTATTGTAAATGAGTATGCATCTTCTAAAGGCTTTCCAATTTATCATTTTGATTTTTATAGGATTGAGAAAGAGAAAGAGGCTTTTGATATAGGTATTGATGAGTATTTTTCGGGCAAGGGGTTGTGTTTGATTGAATGGTCTGAGAAAATTACTTCTTTATTGCCTGATAATGCGTTACGTATTAATATCTCTCTTAATGAGGATGGTAGTAGAACACTTAATTTAACTTATTAATATTTTTATGATGTTTAGAAAAAGTACATTGTTTGCGGCTTTATTAGCAATGGGAACCATGTTTGCTTCTTGCACTAATGCTCAGGAGGGGAACAAAATTGAGAAAACAAATTTAGATGTGAATATTGAGGGTAGTTTCGGTGCTCCTGCCTTGGATTCTAAAATGGGATTTAATCCTGCAATGGGAACTTTTCCGGGAGAGGAGAAGATGAATTATGCTACTGATATTATAACAGGAGCACAAAGGGTAAGTGAATATATCCCTATGCTTAAAGGAAAAAGGGTGTGTGTATTATCAAATCAATCGGGTATGGTGAATGATAAAACTCACGTTTTGGATACTTTGGTAGCCAGTGGTATAAATGTAACTTGTATAATGTCTCCGGAGCATGGTTTTAGAGGTGATGCTGATGCTGGTGAGCATGTGAGCAATTCCGTTGATTCTAAAACGGGAATTCCTATTCGCTCTCTTTATGGTGTGAAGCAAGGTTCTGCAAAAGAGCAGCTTAAAGATGTAGATGTGGTTTTGTTTGATTTACAAGATGTAGGAGTGAGATTTTATACTTACTATGTGACTATGGCTCAAATGATGGCTGTATGTGCTATTGAAAATAAAGAGTTTATTGTTTTAGATAGGCCTAATCCAATTGGTTTTTATGTTGATGGCCCTATCTTGGATATGAAGTATAAATCGGGTGTTGGGGGATTACCTATCCCTATTGCTCATGGAATGACTTTAGGTGAGCTTGCTCAAATGATTAATGGTGAAGATTGGATGCATTATGGTAATGCTAAAGCAAAAGGTAAAAAAGTGAATTTGAAAGTAGTAGCTTGTGAGAATTATGATCACTCTAAACTTTACAGGCTGCCTATTAAACCATCTCCAAACTTGCCTGATATGAGAGCTATTTATCTTTACCCTTCTACTTGCTATTTTGAGGCAACTCCTGTGAGCTTAGGTAGAGGTACTGATAAAGCATTTCAAATGTATGGCCACCCTAATATGAAAGGTTATGATTTTAGCTTTACTCCTCGTAGTATTGCTGGTGCTAAAGAGCCACCTCAATTAAACAAAGAGTGTTTTGGTGTGGATTTGAGAACTGAGCCTTCTATTGAAGAGATTAATGCGAAAGGGGTTGATTTCTCTTATGTTATTGATGCATATAATAATCTTAATCTTGATGATCATTTCTTCCGCTCTTTCTTTGAATTAGAATCTGGACAAGCTTATGTTAGAAAAATGATTAAAGAGGGCAAATCAGCAGACGAGATTAAAGCGGTTTGGGCTGAGGATGTAGCTAAATTTAAGGCTCAAAGAAAGCCATACTTACTATACGCAGAATAGTTTGTGGGTGACCTATAAAAGAAAATGCGCACGGCAATATACATTGATATTGCGTGCGCTTTTTTTGTAGGCATTTGTTATTCCAAACTCTCTATAGATTGAAGTTTGTCGAAATGCTTGCCTAATAAGTTTCTGAATATATATCTAAGGATTACTATCA